>JAKOSQ010000319.1 GCA_029777215.1 Bacillota bacterium | reverse complement strand
CGAGTATGTCCCCGCGAAGATCATCGTCTCGGTCGTCATCATCATTTTGAACTATCTGCTCAGCAAGTTCATTTCGTTCAAAAAACCGCCGGAAGCGGCGGAATAACAAAGATTCGCAGAGTCCGCGCCAGCAGGCGCGAATATAGTGGGATCATTTTTTGCCGCGACCTGTGCGCGGCGAAAAAACTTCTCGCGGAGCGCATCCTTTCGGTCGAAATAATCCGAAGGATTGGTTTGACCGATTAAAATGCGAGGGGACCGTCGGTCCCCTCGCATTTTAGTTATCCCTGTCTATTTCCTGAATGGAGTAGTCCAGCTTCGCCGGGGAGTGGGAGTGGTCGAGCTTGTAGCTGCGGATGATGCGCTCCATGACCATCTTGCTGTTTTCGTAGTTCGCCTGTGGGAGCAGAACAACGTACTGCGCGGCGGAGTAGCGGGAAAAGACGTCCCCGCTGCGGAGCGAGCGCTGGACGCTCTCGGCGAGCTTGCGCATGACGTTTTCGAGCGTCCGGCGCGTGAGCGTTTCGCCGCGGCGGTCCGAAACGCTGATGAGGCAGAGGTGGATGGGCTTGCCGAGCCGGGCCGCGGAGCGGACCTCCAGCTGGTAGACCTCTTTGAAGATATCGTATTCGCAGAAGAAAGCGCCGTGCTTTTTGCTCTCCTCCTTCATCTGCGACTTGATGATGCCGAGGTCGTTTTCAATGCCGTTGCCGGTCTTGGTGATTTTTTTATAGAGGGCCTGCAGCTCCTTCGAGGGCGTCACGCCGAATTCGCGGTGTAGCAGGTCGGTGAGGTAGTCGTACTGCGCCTTCGCCGCCGTGATCTGGTCGGTGGATGCGAGTGCGAGGATCAGGTAGTAGTAGAGCCGTTCCTCATAGGGGTCGATGGCGATCGCGCGCTGCGCGACCGTGATGAGTTCCTGAAAACGGCCGGCGCCCGAGAGCGCCTCAAGAATCTCCTGCACGGCGCTGACATAGAGGAAACGGTAATAGGCCGTGATCGGTACGACCCAGGTCTCTGCCGAAGCCTCCGGCAGAAAGTCGCCGCGATAGAGCGCGACCGCGCGCAGACGCAGGTTCAGACGCTTCTCCGGCTCGCTTTCAAGGGCGTTGGCCTCATTGATGAGCGCTTCAAAGAGGTCCGCGTCCACCTCGGTCGGCAGTTCCGCGTTCCAAGCGTAGCCGCCCGGGACCTGACGGATGATCTCCTTGCCGTCGGCATAGTGCAGCTCGTTGAGCAGACTGCGGGCGCGGTGCACCAGCGTCTTGAGCGCGTTGAGCGGTGTGTCACTCCGCTCGTCGGGGTAGAGCAGGTCGATAAGCTCATCCTGCGTGACCTCGCGCGTGCGGTAGGTGACAAGATATTCGATCAGCGTCCAGATGCGCTTGGAGCGAATCGTTTTGCTGTCGAGTGTGTTGCCCCCGTAGCTGAGGCTGCATCCGCCGAGCATTGTAATATATAATGTATCAGTACGATCCATGGTTACACCGCCGCAGTTACATATTTCACAAATGACTTTTTCGCTTCTATCGATATTCTAATTTATCTTACCATATTTCAGAAGATTAGTCCATCCACAATTTCCTAAGTTGGGCGGAACTTTCGCACCGGCAACGGAAAAACTAACTAAAAATTGGATCTGATACCGACGATTTTTTTTAAAACGGGAAAGCACGCCCTTGCACGTCATTTTGCTCTTGCTATTTTGCTGAAAAAATGTATAATGTGAAATAGAAAGATGTAACTTGTACAGGTATCTCTTTTTCCGCCGGGCGGAAAAAGTTTTGAAAGGATGGGCGCCATGAATAACAAAAAACTGCTGTGCGCGGCCCTCTCCGCTGCCCTGCTTGCCGGCCTTCTCGCGGGCTGCGGCAGCACGAAGCAGGCCGCCGAAACGGACACTGCGGCTTCGTCGAGCCCTCAGGCAGCCGTCTTCCAGGAAGGTACGGAAGAAATTCCCCTCGCGGCTGGCATCCCCGCCGCCGACGACAGCACCGCCGTCGCCTCGGGAACGAGTGTTGAGAAAAACGACAAGGTCGTGCTCGACTACTCCAACGCCGCGGACGGCTACGTCATGCTCAAATATCTCGGAACGAACCAGAAGGTGAAGACCCAGATCACCGGACAGAGCGGCGTCACCTACACCTACAACCAGTCGCTGACCGGCGATTACGACATCTTCGTCCTCTCGGACGGCAGCGGTTCCTACAAGATCTCGGTATTTGAGAACATCTCCGGCACGAGCTACTCCACCGCTGTCTCCTATACGATCAACGTCACCCTCAAAGACGAGTTCGCCCCCTTCCTCCGCTCCAACAAATACGTCAACTACAGCAGCGCCACCAAGGTCGTTGCCAAGGCCGCCGAGCTCTGCGCGGACCAGACCAAGACCAACGGCAAAATCCAGGCGATCTACAAATATGTCATCAGCAACTACGGCTATGACTACGAGCTCGCCAAAACCGTCAAGAGCGGCTATATTCCCGACCTGGACAAGGATTTCGCCAGCAAAAAGGGCATCTGCTTCGACTATGCCGCCACGATGACGGCCATGCTCCGCAGCCAGGGCGTCCCGACCAAGATGGTCTTCGGCTACACCGGCTCCGTTTACCACGCGTGGATCAACACCTGGTCGAGCGACACCGGATGGGTCACCGGCTCCATCTACTTCAACGGCAAGGACTGGAAGCTCATGGACCCGACTTTCGCCTCCACCGCCAAGTCCTCGGCAGAGATCATGAAATACATCGGCAACGGCGCGAACTACACCGCAAAATACATCTACTGAGTTCCGCCTTACGACAGATCGGACACCTAGTCAAAATCTGTTGAAAAAAGGCACGCGCACGATTATAATGGAGCTGTCCGGG
>JAKOSQ010000318.1 GCA_029777215.1 Bacillota bacterium | reverse complement strand
CGCTCGCGGAGACGCGGCACAATGTCGTTTTCGGCGTTGGCGCGCAGGACGCGGAGGTCCTTTTCATCGGCGAGGGCCCCGGCGAGCAGGAGGACCTCCGGGGCGAACCCTTTGTCGGCCGCGCCGGAAAGCTCCTCGACGACATGCTCGAGATGATCGATCTCGACCGCTCGAAGATCTACATCGCGAACATGGTCAAGTGCCGCCCGCCGCAAAACCGCGACCCGCTGCGCATGGAGACGGAGGCGTGCCTGCCCTGGCTGCGCGAGCAGACCCGGCTCATCGCACCGAAGATTATCGTCTGCCTCGGCCGCATCGCCGCGACCTCCATCATTGGCGAGGACTTCAGGATCACCCGCGACCACGGAAAGTGGTATGAGCGCGGCGACATCTCGATGATGGCGCTGTACCACCCCGCGGCGCTGCTGCGCGACCCCACGAAGCGCCCGGAGACCTTCGTTGACCTCAAGGAACTGCAGCGCGCCGTCCGCGAGCGCTGCGAGCACACTTATGAATAAAAAAACCGGCCCTCGTTGCCGACGCTTTCGGATGAGCACAGAAAACGCAGGTATTTAATACTTTTGAAACAGCAAATCTGTTTTTTTTGTAACAACTCTTTGATAAGATAAAACTGCAAGAGAGTGTTGCACTTTTTCATTTTCTCCTCATCCCAATCAAAGAAGCGATCGGCAAACGGAATGTCGCACCGTTTGCCGATCACTTTTTTTATTCGACAGACCGCGCGGCGCGGACGGTGGATAATTGCGGAGAGCCAGACGCGGCGGTGCACGCCGCCTAACCGGAAAGGAAGGACTATGCACAGAAGATTTTTGAAAACGACCGCTCTCGTCACGGCGCTGAGCCTGCTGCTGACGAGCTTCGCGCTCGCCGACGTGATCGGTGAGCTGATCCAGGGCCACGACACTTATCTCGGCGCGGGCATGGAGCTCTCGAAGGGCGTCTACTGGACAGGCTCCGATTACGAGACGGAAAACTACATCGAATACACCCCCTCGACGTCGGTCTTCCCCGTCGTCGTCTCGGGCTCGAAGATCTGCAATTACGGCAGCTATTCCTCGATGGCCAGCCTGCTCGAAAAAGAGGGAAAGCACGTCATCGCCGGCATCAACGGGGACTACTTCGTCGTCAAGACGAGCGAGCCGCTGGGCCTCGTCGTGCAAAACGGCGTGCTGCTCTCGTCCGACGCCGGACATTACGGCGTCGGCTTTACAAAGGACGGCCAGTCGGTCTTTGGCCAGCCGACACTCTCGCTCGCGCTCACGATCGGCGGAACGGACTACGGCATCACAGCCGTCAACAAAACGCGCAACGCAGGCGAGGCCGTGCTCTACACGGACGCCTATTCGAGCGATTACAAGACTAAAAACAGCGGCGAGGGCGTGGACATCGTCTGCTCCATCGACGGGGCGATCGGCATGTCCTGCACCCGCACGCTGACGGTCGAAAGCATCAACACCGCCGGCGGCGCGCAGACCATCCCGCAGGGGAAGGTGCTGCTGAGCGTCTCCTCGACCGTCAGCGAGGCGCTGATGAACGCGATCAAGTCCGTCGGCAGCGGCACGCAGATCGGTCTCAAGATTTCCTGCCCCGCCGGCTGGGAGAACGTCAGCTATGCACTCGGCTCGCTCTACAAGCTCGTGACGGATGGCAAGGTCGAGACCGGCCTTGACAACACTGCCGCGCCGCGCACCGCCGTTGGCAAAAAGGCGGACGGCTCGCTCGTCTTCTACACAATCGACGGGCGGCAGAGCGGCCTGTCCGTCGGCATTTCGATGACGACGCTCGCCAAGCGCATGGTCGAGCTCGGCTGCACGGAGGCCACGATCATGGACGGCGGCGGCTCGACGAGCCTCAACGCCATTTACATCGGCGACAGCTCCGCATCCCAGATCAACAGCCCCTCGGACGGGACCCAGCGCTCTGTTTCGGACTACATCATGCTCGTGACGGATGCCAAGGCCACAGGAACGGCCTCCCGTCTCGCGCTCTATCCGCTCAACACGGAGCTGCTGCTCGGCGCGAAGAGCAGCTTCTCGCT
>JAKOSQ010000317.1 GCA_029777215.1 Bacillota bacterium | reverse complement strand
TTGGCGTCCGAGTCACCAGACTTGCCTACGGCATCCCTGTCGGCTCGAACCTTGAGTACGCGGACGAAGCCACCCTTTCGCGCGCGCTCGAGGGCCGCCGCGAAATGTGACGTTTTTCCCCTTGCATTTTAGACAAAAATATGTTACTTTAATTATATAAACTCACCACAGCCGATTATCGGGCATCGCTTTTTCGCGTCTGGCGGGGCTGCTCCGCCGCTTTTTTCCGGCAAATGCCGGTTTTATTTGGAATTTTGTACGCGAGTACATCTTCATAGATCACAATTTAACAGGGGAACTATGGGACGGCATACATTATATCCGCGGTGCAGGGCGGTTATAATGCATTTCGAGCGTCCGTATTTTATCGTACCCTCTTACATTCTGATCGTATATTTTTCATATCACAAAGGAGAATTCTATCCATTATGGCATCAAAACTGAAAATCATTTCTCTCGGCGGACTCAACGAGATCGGCAAGAATCTGACGGTCTATGAGTACGGCGACGACATTCTCGTTGTCGATTGCGGCATGAGCTTTCCGGACGAGGAGATGTACGGGGTCGATATCGTCATCCCGGACTTCACCTATCTCGTCCAGAACAAAAACCGCATCCGCGGCATTGTCCTCACGCACGGACACGAGGACCACATCGGCGGTTTGCCGTATCTGCTGCGCGACCTCAACGCGCCGCTGTACTGCACCCGCCTGACTGCCGGCCTCATTAAGCTCAAGCTCGACGAGCACGGCCTGCTCGAAAAGACCACCATCAACGAGATGGAGGCCGGGCAGAAATTCCGCGCCGGCTGCTTCAACGTTGAGCTCATCCACGTCAACCACTCGATCGCGGATTCCGTCGCCCTCGCGATCAAGACGCCAATCGGCACGATCGTCCACACCGGCGATTTCAAGATCGACCTCACGCCGGTCGAGTCCGGCATGATCGACCTCACCCGCTTCGGCGAGCTCGGCAAGGAGGGCGTCCTCATGCTGCTCGCCGACTCCACGAACGTCGAGCGCCCGGGCCACTCCGAGTCGGAGCGCAGTGTCGGTGCGCACTTTGACCAGCTCTTCAAGGACTGCGACAAGCGCATCATCGTCACGACCTTCGCCTCCAACGTCCAGCGTCTGCAGCAGGTCATCAACTCCGCCGCGAAGTACGGCCGCAAGGTCGCGATCACGGGCCGCAGTATGGAGCAGGTCATGAAGGTCGCGATGGAGCTCGGCTATGTGACCGTGCCGGACGGCACGCTCGTCGACATCAACCAGATCAACTCCATCCCGAAAAAGAAGCTCGTCATCATCACCACCGGCAGCCAGGGCGAGGCGATGTCCGCCCTGTACCGCATGGCCTTCAACGAGCACCGCCAGGTCGAGATCGACGCGGGCGACCGCGTCATCATCTCCGCCTCCGCCATTCCGGGCAACGAAAACACCATCGGCCGCGTCATCAACGAGCTGTTCATGAAGGGCGCGGAGGTCATTTACGACAAGCTCGAGGGCCTGCACGTCTCCGGTCACGGCTGCCGCGAGGACCTCAAAATGATGATGGCCCTCACCCAGCCGAAATTCTTCATGCCGGTCCACGGCGAGCAGCGCCATCTGCGCACGCACGCCGAGCTCGCAAAGACCATGGGCATCGACCCGCACAACATCGTCATCAGCGACATCGGCCGCATCGTCGAGGTCACGCGCAAGAGCATCAAGCTCGGCGGCAATGTCCCGGCGGGCAAGGTGCTCGTCGACGGCACCGGCGTCGGCGACGTCGGCAGCGTGGTGCTGCGCGACCGCCGCCACCTCGCGCAGGACGGTATGGTCGTCGTCGTGATGACCCTCTCGAGCGAGGACGGCAGCCTCATTTCCGGCCCGGATATCGTCACGCGCGGCTTCGTCTATGTCAAGGAGGCGGACGCCCTGCTCGAAGAGCTCAGGCGCGTCGTCAACGAGTCGCTCGAGAGCTGCCAGGCGCAGCACATCACGGACTGGGCCTCCATCAAGGCCAAGGTCAAGGCAAACCTCTCCGGCTACCTCTACAAGCAGACGAAGCGAAGCCCGATGATCTTGCCGGTCATCATGGAAGTATAAAAACATTCGATTGGAAACATCCTTTGGATGCTTCCAATCGAGGGGAATACGTTGCGCTCTGCGCCTCGGTCGTCCGCCGAAGGCGGACGATTCGACGCTCGCTCCGCGAGAAGTATTTTTCGCGACGTACACGCCGTCGTGAAAAATGATCCCGTTTTGTTCGCGCCGTGCGCGGCGCGAACTCTGCGAGGCTTACGGGGGTTTCACCGGGCCTGCATTCCCTTTTTGAAAATTCATGGGCCGGGACAGTGTCCCGGCCCTTTGAGGAGCATTACATATTATGAACATATCCCTTTTCGACGCCCACTGCGACACGGGCTCTGTGGCGCTGCGCGAGGGGAAGAACCTTCGCGAAAATGATTTGCATGTCGATTTTACCCGCCAGAAGCGCTATGGACGCTGCGCGCAGGTCTTTGCCGTCTATGTCCGCCGCGAGATCGGCAACTTTGAGGACATGGACTACTCCAAGGACCAGAGCGCCGAGGTACTTGTGCCGAAGGCCGACCGGCTGCTCAGCTTTATCAGCGGCGAGATCGGG
>JAKOSQ010000316.1 GCA_029777215.1 Bacillota bacterium | reverse complement strand
TCTGCGCGTGGATCGCCTGGGTGCTCTCACAAAAATACATCCCCGCTGCCTTCCTCGCGCCGCACGAAGAAGACCGCCCCGAATAAAAAACCATGCAAAAAGACGCGCGCCGGCCCGGCACGCGTCTTTTTGTGCCTGCGCCGGATAGGACGGAAAAGAAAATCTGTTGTCTTGCACACCCGCGGGCAGTATGGTATAATTATATGAATAGCGCCGCTTAAATGGCGGCAGATTTGTTCAAAAGGAGGGGCCGCGCATGGACAATTCCTTCGGCGTATCGCAGCTGCAGGAGCAGGCGCAGATCCTCTCCCCTCGCCAGATCCAGTCCCTCCGCGTCCTCCAGATGCCCTCCGCCGAGCTCTACGACTACCTCATGAAGGAGCTCGAGGAAAACCCGGTCATCACCTTCGACAGCATCGACTACGCCGAAAAGTGCCGCCGCAACTCGCATTACGCGAGTCTGGAAAACGACGGCGATCAGCTCGAGGACGTGATCGCGGACGACAACAGCTCGCCCATCGTCTCCCTGCGCATCCAGTTTTCCATGTGCAAGCCTGTGCCGAAGATCGAGCGCCTTGGCTACGCGCTCATTTACCTGCTCGATGAAAACGGTTACCTCTGCTATGACGACGTTGAAAAGCTCGCACAAGCCTCGAACATCTCGCTCGACGACCTCAAAACGGCAATCGATCTGCTGCAGAGCCTTGAGCCGGCGGGCGTCGGGGCCTTCAACCCGCGCGAGTGCATTTTGCTGCAGCTCGAGCGCAAGGGGCTGCGCGGCAGCGACGCCTGGGTCGTCGCGCAGGACTACCTTGAAATGCTCTCCAAAAACCAGCTGCCGCAGATCGCCAAGAAGAGCGGCATCCCGCTGCACCGCGTCGTCAACGCCCAGCAGCTCATCCGCACGCTCAACCCCAAGCCCCTCATGCTCGAGGCGACGCACCGCAGCAGCGACTTCATCGCCCCGGACATCCGCATCTTCAAAAAGGATGGGGCCTTTGCGGTTGAGCTCAACCAGCTCTCGGCGGACAGCATCCTCATCGACGCGACCTACTCAAAGATCTATCAGGACACGGACAACGACACGGTTCACAGCTTCCTTGGCGAAAACATGAAAAAGGCCCAGTGGCTGCGCGAGAGCATCCGCCAGCGCTGCGACACCCTCATGGAGTGCGCCACCGAGCTTCTCAAAAATCAGCAGGCGTTTTTTGCCGAAGGCCCGGACTGGCTTCACCCCTACAGCCGCCGCGAAATGGCGGAGGCGCTCGGGCGCAGCGAGTCGACCATCAGCCGTGCGCTGCGCGGCAAATACGTCGAGTGCGAGTGGGGCATGTTCCCGACGGACTACTTCTTCCCGAAGCCGTCGGTCGACACGCACCCGCTGATGACGAAAAACACCATCGAGAGCAGCATCCAGATGATCATCGGCAACGAAGACCGCCGCACCCCGATGAGCGACGAGGCCATCGTCGACAAGCTCGGTGAAATGGGCATCGAGGTCTCGCGCCGCACCGTCGCCAAATACCGGGACGAGCTCGGCATCCCCGCCTCGTTCCGCCGCAGGATCTTCGACTGACCGTCCGGGCGGGCGGATTCACACACTCGCCGCCTTTTGTCCCTTTCCATTTGGACGAAAACCGATATAATAAGTGCAAGAGAAACCGGTTCTTCTCCACCGGAAACAGGAGGATGTAAGCATGAAAAACGCTTCGGTCGGCAGACACATGCTGCAGGCCACGCTCACCTCGGCGCTGCGGGACGACGGTCCCAAGCGCTCCTTCCGCAATCTCGTCGAGCTCGGCGAAAAATTTTCCGCCGGTCGGCGTCAGCGCGCCTTTTTCACAGACATCCGCGAAATGCTCCGCAAGGACTCGAGTGCCTACTACCTGCTCTGGGAGCGCGTTGTGCACGACACGGACCAGGACTGCCTCAAGACCTTCGGTATCAACGTTGGCTACAACGGCTGCACCGCCGGCGTGCGGACGCTCCGCGCGCTCGAACGGCTGCACCGCTGCGGCATCCCGTCGATCCTCGGCACCTGCTACAACGGCGCGGAGATGGACGGCAAGACCCTTGAGGACCTTTTGCGCCAGGGGGAAAAGCTCGGCATCTTCACATATATCGTCGACTACCGCGGCGGGGACCTCGACGTGCTCGCGGGCATACTCGCGGCGCACAAGGACGCGGGCATCATCCTCCTCACGGGGGACAGCGCGCTCACGCCGCAGGCGGTGACGCTGCTCACCGTGCGGAAAAACGTCATGCTCGCCGTGTCCGCCGGACGGCCCGATTTTTCGGAGACCTGCGAGGCTTTGCGCGGAGCGCACGCGTTGTGCTGCGTCTATGCCGATTACGACGAGGCGCGCGCGGCGGACATCCTCTCGGGCGAATATGTTGAGCGCATCGGCGCGTATTCGGATACCTTCGTGCTGCTTTTGCCGGGGGAGGACGTGACGCCGGAGACGGGCGCCGCGATCGGCGCGTTTGCCGCCTCCGTCCGCCGCGAACAGCGCTGGCCCTTCATCCTCATGGAGCTGCGTGAGGACCTGGTTGGGATCAATCGCAGCGTCTCGCGCTGCGCGTGCGTTGTACGCTTCGATGAGGACGGCCGGCTCGTCACCCGGCACGGCCGCGCCGCGGACCCTGCGCTCAACCTCCGCACCCTCCCGCTGCTGGAGATTTTTAAAAAAACCATTCCGCTTGAATAAAAAATGTCCCGGACCGTGGTCCGGGACATTTTTCATTCTTCTCTTTTTTTGATCTCGGGCAAAAAGCCGAGTTCACGGCGAATTTCATTCTCGTGGGCCTCGCGCTCGCGCTCGTAGGCCCTGGCCGACTCGCAGTCGCAGCCGACGTTGAGGTCGGAGGTGATGCGGTGCTCCATGAGAACCGTGTTCTGCCAGTTACCGGCGCGGTCCTTGGCGATGCGCTCGCGGTAGCCGATCTCGCGGAAACCGCATTTTTTGTGCAGTGCGATGCTCGCGCTGTTCGTCTGGAAGATCTGGGCCTGCACGGTCCAGAAGCCCTCCTTTTCGGAGTCCGCGAGAAGCGCGGTGAGCAGCTTTTCGCCGATGCGGCGGCCGCAGCAGTTTTCCGCGACGTAAATGCTGTCCTCCGCCACGCCCTTGAAGCACTCGCGGGCGTTGATCGGCGCGAGCGCCGCCCAGCCGACGATGTCGCCGTTTTCCTCCGCGACGTAGCGGCAGCTCTGAATGTGGCCGGCGTCCCACTCCGGCCAGGACGGGCAGGCCGTGTTAAAGGTTGCTTTGTTGCTCTGAACGCCCTGAATGTAGATCTCGATGACCGAGCTCCAGTCGTCCGCTTCCATTTTGCGAATGACGATGTCCATACTATCCTCCCGCGGCGCAGGCCGCGTTTTTTTGATAAAAAATGACGGGACGCGCCCGCAGTGCTGTCCCGCTAAAGCAGTATATACTGTCTCCGCGCGTTCGTAAACAGTTTTTTCTGCCGCCGCGCCGTTTTTTTGACACGGTCTCCGGCAAACGGGCAAAATGCCCAAAAATCGCCGATTAAAGCTCGTTGGAAAGACTTTACCTTGCAATCCGGAGATATTTGAGCGTATAATTACAAAATATAATGTATGCATATCAAAACGCAAAGGACAACAGATCAAATGGAAAAAAGCAACGAGCTTAAGCGGACGCAGACGGAGGCCGAATTTGTCTCCTCTCTCGATGCGGACGATGCGCTGCCTGCCGTGCCCGGACAGAAAAAGAAAAAGGTGCGCAGCTACCTTCTCAGCGGCCTTTTCCTCATTGCCCTGATGGCGCTCACCTTCTATATTATCTCCCGCGACACCTCGCCCGAGGAGATTGTCTCCGCCCTGAGCAGGACGAATTCTCGCTGGGTCGTCGGCGGCTTCGCCATGATGCTCGGATATTTTCTCTTCCGCGCGTTCAATTTCGGCGTGGCGGCGCGCTGCATCAAGACAAAAATGACCCTCGGCGAAACGCTGCAGTACGCCTGCGTCGGCTTCTTCTACAGCGGCATCACGCCCTCCTCCACCGGCGGTCAGCCGATGGAATACTACCACATGCGCCGCGACCGGCTCTCCGCCGGCAAGGCGACGCTCGTGCTGTTCATCGTGAACATCACCTACCAATTCGTGCTCGTCGCGCTCGGCATCGTCATGTTCTGCTGCAAGGTGGGCTACATCCTCTCGATCCACGGCTCGCTGGTCGCGCTGTTTTTCATCAGCCTGTCTTTCAATTTCGCGATGCTCCTGCTGCTTGCGGGCGTCCTCTATTCCGAAACGGCACTCAAAAAGGCGCTCACCGCGATCGTGAAGTGGCTCGCGAAGATCCACATCATCAAAAACGTCGACGGGGCCAACGCGAAAGTCGAAGGCTACATCGCGGAGTTCCGCGCCGGAGCGCAGCTCATCAAATACAACAAGAAGCGCTTCGTCTACATTCTCCTCGGCACAATCGGACAGACGCTGTGCTCCCTCGCCGTGCCCTGCTTTGTCTACAAAGCGTTCGGGCTGAGCGGCTGGTCGTTTTTCGACATGCTCGCTGTCAACACGATCGTTTTTGTGACAGTCTCGCTGTTCCCGCTGCCCGGCTCTGTCGGCGCCGCGGAGAGCGGATTTGTTCTGCTGCTCGGCAACGCTTTCGGCGGCTTTATCGTCCCGGCGATGGTGCTCTCGCGCTTTATTAGCTTTTACACGATGATGGCGGTTTGCGGCTGTGTCGCCGCCTTTGCCCAGCTCCGCCGCCCCTATAACCACGCTGCCCACACCGTTGGGCTCCCGTCCGAAACGGACCCGTCGAGCGCCCTGCAGTGACGCGTACCGCAATGAAAAAGGCTCTCCGAAAGGAGAGCCTTTTTCATTGCGACTGCTGGGTCTCGGCGGCGGTAAGCTCGGCAAAGCTTTTGATGACGCCGGCGGCGGGGCGGCCGGACGGGACGGCCTCCGGGTCGCCGGAGGCGATGAGCTCGAAGCGCTCGAAGGGGACGGTCGCGGCTTCGAGACGGCCGGACGCGGGGATGAGCTTTGGGTCAATGAGGCACACGCGCTTGTGAACGCCGGGCAGCGCGCAGACCGCGGGCGCCGCGAAAGCCGCGCCCTGACCGACGCTGCAGCGGCCGCTGCCGTCCGGCAGGGTCACGGGGATGACGACCGTGTCAACGCCAAAGCTGCGGCAGACGATCGAGAGCATCTTTTCGGCGGGCGCCGCCATCAGCTCCGCGCGGCCCATGCCAGTGCAGCAGCTCGCGACCGCCTCGCTGAAGAAGGACAGCGCGCGCAGACCGGGCGCGCGTTTGAGCGTCTCCAGCGCCGGACACGGTTCCCTGCCGGTCACGACGAGGACCGTGACGTTTTCCAGCTCCCCGGCTCTCGCCGCGAGCGCCTCCAGAAAGATCCCGGCCGCACCGTCGCTCCCGCCGACCCAGAGCGTGTCGCCGGAGCAGATTTCGCCTGCCGCGGCGCGCACGTTCATGATCTTCTTTTCCATGGTGGGATTTTCCTCCGATTGCTGTGTTTTTTGGGATCGTTTGCGTGGGATACAAATTTTCATGTTTTTTAATCATACCATACCGTACCCGCAAGGGGAATAGCGCCACGAAAAAATTTTTTTCGTGTTCCCCCGCCGCAAAAAAACGCCACGGACGGGGGGCGGGCGTGGAAATCGGGCGAAAACAGAGGCGAAAATTTATTAGAAAGCGTATTGCCCCGCCCGGCCGCGTCGGTTATAATGAGAACTGCGCGAATGCCGCGCGGATCAATTCAACGGAAAAGAGGATTTGATATGACTACCTGGTCGGGTATCGTTTTTATCGCATTTCTGCTCCTTTCGATCGTCAACATCATCGGCCTGCGCTCGGACGACGGAAAGGTCAACCGCTGCACGAAGCCGCTGCTCATGCCGCTGCTGGCCCTCGCCTACTGGCTTGCCATGCGCGGGAGCGACGAGTTTGCCCCGCTGCTCGTGATCGCGCTGCTCTGCGGTTTTCTGGGCGACACCTTCCTGCTCGGGACCACGCAGAAGCTCTTCACCTGCGGTCTGCTCGCCTTCCTCGCGGGGCATGTGGTCTATATCCTGCTCTACCTCGGCAGAGTCGAACTTGCGGCGCTGCCGCTGCTCGGACTCATTTTGCCCTTCGCGGTCTACGCGCTGCTGCTCGTGCTCGTCTTGAAAAAGCTCTTCCCGAGCCTCAAAAAAGAGGACAAGCCCGGCGTCACGGTCTATATGATCGTCATTTTGCTCATGAACTGGGCGGCTCTGCAGTTCGCGCTCGGCGGCAACAGCTTTTTGCCCTTCATCGGCTCGATTTTGTTCGTTCTGTCAGACACGATGCTCGCCTTCCAACAGTTCAAGTTCCGCTCGACCCCGTTTTCGCGCATCGCGATCATGACGACCTATCTCGCCGCACAGGCGCTTATCACCTTTGGATTTATACTTTAAAGCAAGCGTTACAAGAGCTCCGCAGACGTACCTGCGGGGCTCTTGTGCTTTTGCTGCCGCGGGGGGCTGCAAGCTGTCAGTCACCCGGGTTTGTGCATCAGATTTCAAAATGTGTTGCAATTTGCGCCGGAAATCGAGCGAAAAAACCGGCGGCTCTTGAATATTTCGGCCGCTTATGCTAATTTTGTGTTATCAGATCGCAGATCGGAGTGGGGACTCCGAAGGGGGAGACACCATGAATACAGAGCATGCGAAAATCTATCTCAGAGGGCAGATCGACAACTATCTTGCGGAGAAGGGAATCAACGCCAAGCATCACTTTTCCTGCCTCAACCCCGCGCACGCGGACCCGGATTACAGCATGAAGCTCGACCGCGCGCACATGCGCGTGCACTGTAACCAGTGCGGCGCGGACTATGACATTTTTGACCTCATCGGCCTCGACTACGGCCTTACTGACTACGAGGACGAATTTTTAAAGGCCTGCGAGCTCTACCATGTCCAGACGGACAGCTCGACCGTCGAGGACGCCGTGAGCATTCTGCGCAGCAGCATGCCCTTCGCCGGGGCGCGGGACAAATCCCGCGACGTCGCCGCCTACATCGAGGAGGCGCACCGCCACATCGGCGAGACGAATTACCCGCAGAAGCGCGGGCTCTCGCGCGAGGTCATCGAGCGCTTCCGTCTCGGCTACGACCCGGAATACAGCCGCGACACCGGCCGCGAGATCTGGCACGCGCTCATCATCCCGACCGGCCGCGCGAGCTACACAGCCCGCAACATTGGCCCATCCCGCGACCGTTACCGCAAGCAGGGACCAATTCAGATCTTCAACAAGTCCGCGCTGCGCAGCGCGCTCAAGCCGGTCTTTGTCGTGGAGGGCGAGCTCGACGCGCTGAGCGTCATCACGGTGGGCGGCGAAGCGATCGCCCTCGGCAATGTCGAAAACTACGGCCATCTCCTCAAGCTGCTCGAAACGGAAAAGCCCGCGCAGCCGCTTGTTGTCGCCCTCGACAACGACGAGGAGGGCGTGAAGGCCACCGAAAAGCTGACGGAGGGCCTCGAACGGCTCAAAATCCCCTATTACAAGTTTAACCCCTACGGCGAGCACAAGGACGCAAACGAGGCCCTGACCGCCGACCGCGAGAACTTTGCCGTGAGCATCGCCGGCGCCGAGCACATTGAGGACGAGGCGCGCGAGGCCGAGATCGAGACCTACATGCAAAATTGCGCGGTAAACTGCTTTCAAGACTTCCTCAACGAGATCTCCTCGAGCCCGCTCAGGCCCTTCGTGCCGACCGGATTCCAGAAGCTCGACAGTGTGCTCGACGGCGGACTTTACGAGGGCCTGTACATCGTCGGCGCGGGCGCGGGTGCGGGAAAGACGACCTTTGTCTGCCAGATTGCCGACCAGATCGCGGCACAGGGGACGGACGTTCTCATTTTCTCGCTTGAGTCCTCTCGCGAGGAGCTCATGGCCAAGAGCATCAGCCGGCTGACGGCGGAGCACGAGGTCCGGGACGGCAGCAGCGTGGGCCTTGCCAAGACCGCGCGTGACATCACCACCCGCGCCCGTTACGACGGCTACTCGAGCCTTGAGCGCGAGCTCATCAATGCCGCCGTCGCCGAGTACCGCGACAACCGCGCCGAGCGGCTCTACATCCGCGAGGACACTGGCCGCGTCGACACGGCGCAGATCTGCGACACGGTCGACAAGCACATCAGCTTCACCGGGAAAAAACCCGTTGTCATCATCGACTATATCCAGTTGCTCACGCTCTACACGGACGGGGCGGCGGACCGGCAGGCCATCGACCGCACCATGCTCGAGCTCAAGCGCATGAGCCGCGAGCAGGGTCTGACCGTCATCGGCATTTCGGACTTCGACCGCGACGACGCGCGCGTCTTCACGGCGAAGGAGGCCTTCAGCGAGAGCGGAACGGCGGAGTATTCGGGCGACGTGCTGCTGGGCTTGCACCTGCGCGGCGTGGACGAGCCCGGCTTCGACGCGGAGAGCGCGAACCGAGCTTTCCCGCGCAGCATGGAGCTGCAGGTCCTGAAAAACCGCACTGGCGCCTCCGGGGACCGCATCGCCTTCGAATATTACCCGGCCTATAATTTCTTCAGAGAGCAATAAATAACGCGCGTCTCTCGTCCGTCGTCCGATCGTCCTATCGACGTGCGATAGGCTTTGTGCCGGACACGGCGAGTCGTCTGGTCTGGCCGGCACAAAACATAAAAATCAAGGCTTCGGGGAATTCACTTCTCCGAAGCCTTTCTCTATTTTGTTATATTTGTGCCTGTTCGTAGACCGACTCGAAGAACTCGTTCCAGACGTGCAGGCGCTTTTTGAGGACTGCGGCGATGAGGAAGACAAACATGAAAACGACCATCGCCCGCATGTTGTAGACAACGGCGCTCTGCACCGGTCCGGCGATCGCCTCGCGGAAGAGGTTGATCGCATAGGAGAACGGCCACAGCGGCTCGAGCAGACCGAAAATTTTCGGGTTCGTCTGGATCGGGTAGATGCCGCCGGCGCCCGCGATCTGGAAAACCATCATGATGACCGCGATCGCCTTGCCGACGTTGCCGAAAAGCGAGACGAGCGTGAAGATCAAAATGGTGAAGGTGACGGAGGTGAGAACGCTGCAGCCGAGCATCAGCGGGAAGTTCACCGGATGCACTCCGAGGACGAAGACGTCGCCGAGCGTGATAATCGTGGACTGGATGAGGGAGATGCACAGGAAAAGCACGAGCTTGCCGAAGTGCTTTTGCACAAGGCCGAGCTCGTAGCCGCCGACGATGTCCGTCCGGCAGTTGACCGCGAGCAGAGCGCAGCAAAGCAGCGCGCCGATCCAGATGGCGAGCACGGTGTAAAACGGCGTGAGGCCCTCGCCGAAGGTGGTCGTGTTGTAGATGTCGACCTCCTTGACCTTGATCGGGGAGGAGATGAAGTCCGCGATCTCGTCCGGATGGTTCTGGATGAGGTCCGCGACGTAGCTCAGATCCTCGTCCGAGACCTTTTTGATCTTGTCGATGAGGGTGTTGAGACTGTCTTGAATGTCTGTGAGGTTCCCGGAGAGCTCGTTGGCCTGCGCCACGGAGAGACGGCCGCTCGCACTCGAAAAGACCGCGAGCGCGGACAGCTGCGGCACAAGCGCGCGGCTGATCTCGGCGATTGTGCCGACGTCGTCGAGCTCAAGCTCGAAGTCTGTGATGAGGTTGTTGAGCGTTGGGACAGCGTTGGTGTTGACGCTGTTTGAAAGCGTGATAATCTCGCCCGTGATCTCGGTGCTCAGCCCGGAGAGAGCGGTCAGCGCGGTGTTCACGGACTTTGCGGAGGTATCCGCCTGCAGGAGCGGGATCTGCGCGTTGAGCGCCGTTTGCTCGCTCACGACGAGCTTATCCATGTAGTCGAGCGTGTCCGCCGTCATGGACAGCGCCGAGAGATTGTAGTCGTTGTTGATCGCGCGGACGTTCTGCGCGTCGGTCGTCAGCAGCGCGTGCGCCGAGGCGCAGAGGCTTGCGCAGTGCTTCATGACCTCGATCGTGTCCGGCTGGAGCTGGTTGTTGTTCGCCGCTTTGAGCAGCGAGATGAGCTGCTGGTTGTAGCTGTCGAGCACGGTGAGCTGCTGGACGTCGGTGTTGAGGTCGCCCGAGACGGAGGAGATCATCTTCTGCGTGGCGCGTGCGAGGGACTTGTCCGCCTCGATGATGTTCTGGAGACTGTTGATCTCGTCGTTGACGAGCGGAAGCTCGGCCGAACAGTCGGAGACGTATTTCTGGAAGCTCTGGGAGTCGGTGTTGGCGTCCGAGATGTATTTCTGCAGCTTTCCGATGTCGTCGTTGAGCTGCACGAGCGTGTCCTGGACCTGCCCAATGGACGAGACGCTCAAATCGGAATTTTTGAGCTGGAGGTTGAGCGTGTCCAGCGCCTCCTGCGTGACGGACTTGACGAAGTTCGTCTTGATGTTGTCGACGAGCTTGTTTTTCGCGGCGTCCGTAATCTTGGTGGCGATGGAGTTGAGCTTTTCGTTGACGCGGTAGGTGATGACGGGTTTCTGCGGCGTCGCGGTTTCAAGCGTCGTCAGACGCTCGGAGAAGTTCTCGGGGATTTCGATGAGGGCGTAATACTTGCCCTCGTTGAGGCCATAGTTGCCCTGCCACTCGTCGACGAAGGCCCAGCCGATATTTTTGTTTTCCTTGAGCGCGTCGATGACGCCGTCGCCGACGTTCACGACCTTGCCGTTGAAGACTGTGCCCTGGTCCCGATTGACGATCGCGACCGGGAGGTTGCCAGTGTTCGCGTAGGGGTCCCAGCAGGCGTAGATGTTGATCCACGCGTAGAGCGACGGCAGTAGGCACAGACCCACGATGATGAAGACCGTCGCCCGGTTTTTGAAGATCGTGCGCACGTCGTGCGCGAAGAGGAGAAAGACCGGCAGCACCGCGCCCCGCACGCGCCCGAAGAGCCGCTGCCAGAAGTCCGCGACGGTGTAGCGCAGACGGAGCATTTTTCTTGAATGTCTCATTTTCATCGCCTCACTCTCCTAAGCCGGAATGCTTGAAGCCAAGCTCAAACTGGTGATAGGTCCGGTAGAGGGGCACGACTGTGAAGTAGCCGCCGAACCAGAACAGCAGGCCGAAAATGAACAGGCCCACGATGTCCCCTGTTACGGCGCCGGCGAGCGGGCCGGCGATGGCCTCGCGCATGCCGCTGAGCGAATAGGTGAACGGAAACAACGGCTGCAAAACCTGAAAGATCTTCGGGTCGACCTGGATGGGGTAGGACCCGCCGGAGCCGGCGACCTGCACGATGAGGTAAATGATGCCGAACGCCTTGCCGACGTTGCCGAGCGTGGAGAGCAGGGTGTAGGTGATGATTGAGAAGACGACCGCGCTGTAGACGCAGAAAAAGACGAACAGGCCCGGACTCACAACGTAAATTTTCAGCAGGAAGATGTCACCGAGCGCGACGACGAGGCCCTGGACCGCGGCAAAAAGGTTGAAAAGGAGCATCTTGCCGAAGTGCTTTTCGCGCAGCGTCAGACGCTCGACGCCCTCGAACCACGCGACCTCCGGCTTGAGGATGGCGTTTAAGACGAGGCAGCCGACCCAAATCGCAAGCGTCGTGTAGATCGGGGCCATGCCGGTGCCGTAATTTGGGATGGGGTAGATGCTCTCCTCGGAGATTTCAAAGGGGTCGGAGATGTACTGACCGACGAGCTTCGGGTCGTTTTCCATCGTTTCGATGATTTTGGAGATGTCCTCGTTGTCGATCGTCTCGAGCCGTCCGCCGAGATAGCTGATGACGTCCGAGAACTGGTTGAGCTTCGCGAGCAGGTCGCCGGAGAACTCGGCGGAGAGGTCCGTGCCTTCCTGTGCGGTCGAAACCATGTTTTCAATCTGGGAGGCGAGCTCCTGCGCGTCTTTGATGAGGACATCCGCGTTTTTCATGCTGGCCGAGAGATTGCGGCTGATGGTCTTGATGTCGTCGCGCACGGCGGCGTCGTAGGTCTTCGCGGCGCTGGTGAGCTGCGAGGCAATCTTGTTTGCGTCGTTGTTCACGAGGTCCGCGATGGATTTTGAAACGCTGTTCGCTTTGACGAGCTGGCCGCGGATCGCCTCGAGCTGGTTCTGCTCGTCGGCAATGTAGGGCTTGATGGCCTTGAGATCGTCGATCATGCTCGTGAGCTCCGCCTTGCGGGCGGCGACGTCCTGCGCCTGGATCTTCTGCAGAATGGCGATCGTGTCGTCGACGGTGCTGATGGCCTTATCCGTCTGCGTGAGGGCCTGCGCGAGCGCGCTCGAAAGGGAGGTGAGCGCGTTGTCGACGTCCGGCTGCGCAGCGATGACCTCGTCAAGGAGGCTCGAGAGTGTGCTGCCGAGGTTCGCGTTTTGAATGGCCTCGAGCGCCGTCACGAGGTCCTTGAGCTGCTGGTTGGAGGGATTTGCGTCCGAGAGCGTCTTCACGATCCCGATGGTGTCGGTCAGGTTCGTCTCGACGTCCGCAATCGCTTTTTTAAGGGCGGGGGCGTCCTTTTTGAGCTGGGCGTAGGCGGCGTCGACGTCCGTGCGGAGGGTCGCGACGTCCTTTTGCACGGCGACGATGGCGGTGCGCAGCTCGGTGAGCGCCGTTTTGAGCTTCTGCAGGTCCGCGATCGCGGTGCCGATGTCGGAGCCGACGTCGTAGTCGCGGCACTGCTCGAGGTAGCCGACCGTCGCGTCGATGGCGCTGTTCATCTGGGTGAGCTGGGCGTTGATGAGCGGGATGGTCGTGTTGAGCTTCGTGTTCGCGGCGGTCTCGGTCGCGTCGTTAAGCGTTGCGAAAAGTGCGTTGATCTTTT
>JAKOSQ010000315.1 GCA_029777215.1 Bacillota bacterium | reverse complement strand
GACCCATTCGTCCCATGGGATGATTTCATCCATGGTTTCCAGAAACTCTTCTCGCTTGGTTTTCTTTTTCCGGAAGCTGTATTCGATGTCTGTAAATGTTTCTTGTTTCATATTCCGCACCGCCATTGCTTTTTCTTTTATTATACCATATTGTGGCGGTTGTGGTTGCAATGACGATGATTAAATCAGAGGTTCCCTAAATTTCGTCAAAAAAGGGCGCGCCGTTTTTTCGCGGCGCGCCTTTTCTGTGCGCTTTTCTGTGGCGTAATCCTTATTGCGTAACGTGCATTGACAGCGGGCTTCGACAGAGACTATAATCAGAAACAGAAAATTCAGATTCCGGGAGGAATATTGTATGGGTCTTAACGATACGCCGGGCGCGGAGCGCGTCCACATCGGTTTTTTCGGGCGGCGGAACGCGGGTAAGTCCAGCGTCGTCAACGCCGTCACCGGGCAGGAGGTCGCCCTCGTGTCCGAAATTCGGGGCACGACGACCGACCCCGTTTCCAAGGCCATGGAGCTGCTGCCGCTGGGCCCCGTCACGATCATCGACACGCCGGGCTTTGACGACGAGGGCACGCTCGGGGCAGAGCGCGTGCGCCGCACAAAGCAGGTTTTGAACCGCACGGACGTCGCCGTCCTCGTCGTTGACGCCGCGGCGGGAAACACAGACTGCGACCGCGAGCTCATCGGTATCTTCAAGGAAAAGGACATCCCGTATCTCGTCGCCTACAACAAGGCGGACCTCCAGCCGGCGGACTGGGTGGCCCCGGCGGACGGCGTTGCCGTCAGCGCGCTGACCGGTGCGGGCATTAAGGAATTCAAGGACCGTCTCGCCGTCACAGCACATACCGAGGGCGCGGAAAAGCGGATCGTCGGCGATCTCATCCGCCCGGGCGACTTCGTCGTGCTCGTGACGCCCATCGACTCCGCCGCGCCGAAGGGCCGCCTCATCCTGCCGCAGCAGCAGACCCTGCGCGACGTGCTCGACAGCGACGCGACGGGCATCGTCGTCAAGGAGACCGGACTGCGCGAAACGCTCGCGAGCCTCGGCAAAAAGCCTGCCCTCGTGATCACGGACAGTCAGGCCTTCACGAAGGTTTCGGCGGACACGCCCGAGGATGTGCCGCTGACCTCGTTTTCGATCCTGATGGCCCGCTACAAGGGCTATCTTGAGAGCGCCGTGAACGGCGTCGCCATGATCGACAAGCTTCGGGACGGTGATCGCGTCCTCATCGCGGAGGGCTGCACCCACCACCGCCAGTGCGACGACATCGGCACGGTGAAAATTCCCCGCTGGCTCCGCGCACACACGGGGAAGGACCTCGTCTTTGAAACGAGCAGCGGTCAGGGCTTCCCGGACGATCTCACACCCTACGCCCTCGTCATCCACTGCGGCGGCTGCATGCTCACGGAGCGCGAGGTGCGCTATCGCGTCAAGTGCGCCGGGGACCAGAACGTGCCGATTACGAACTACGGAACCGTGATCGCGGCGATGCAGGGCATTTTGCCCCGCGCGCTGCGCCCGCTGCCGACGTTCGCGGCGGCGGTCGACCTCAAGGGCGTCGAGAGTCCCGAACCGCTCTACGAGGAGCTTGAGCGCCGCAAGGTACAGGAAAAGAAAAAACAGCGCAATTAGCCTCGCAGAGTTCACGCCCGCAGGACGACCCTGACAGACAGCCGCACGGCAAAGCCGTGCGGCTGCTTTTTGTGTTCAGTGGACGAGCAGAGAGATGACGAAGCCCAAAATCGCGCCAAAGAGGACCTGAAGGGGGGTGTGGCCCAAAAACTCCTGCAGCTTCTGTTCCGGGTCGAGGTCGCTGCCGAGCAGCACCATCAGCTCGTTGATGGCCTTGGCGTGCTTGCCCGCCTCGAGACGGACGCCCATCGCGTCATGCATGACGATGATCGCGAGGATGAAGCTCACGGCAAAGATCGGGGAGTCGAGTCCGAACTCGAGGGCGGCGGTCGTCGCGAGCGCTGTCACCGTGGCGGAGTGTCCACTCGGCATGCCGCCGTCCCCGAACAGACGCTGAAAGTCGAGCGTCTTGTTGACGACGGCGTAGATGATGGTTTTGATGATCTGCGCGACGAGCCAGGCGTACAGCGCGTCGATCAGCAGGTTGTTATGAAGAAGGTCTGCAATACTCATTTTTTGAATTCACTTCCTGCGTTGACAGTCGGCGGCGCAGACAGGTGCGTCCCTTAGCTCCTATCATATCATGTCCGACACAGGATTGCAGCAGAGAAATGTGTTTTTTCCCGAATTTTGCATGCCGCCTTAAACGAGCGTCCCCGTTTTGTGCTTCTCGAGCATTTCGAAAAAGTTGGAGAAGGGGGTTGACCTGGGAAATAGTAGCAGCCATGTAGGCCGTGACAGCCGATGCCCGAGAGACAAAAGAAGGGGACTTTTTGCATTTTTTCGTTGATTTTTGGCAGCGACCCTGTTATGATGAATGCCACTGAACAAAGTTCATTCGGGGGAAAAGATATGTCACAAAAAATCGAAAACGCAAGAGAGAAACTGATGACGAGCGGCAGAAACTTTCTGCTGCGCAACCGGGACGGCAAAAACGGCAAATTCAGCGTCCGCGATCTGACGACCGAGTGCGATATGGCGCTCGGCACCTTCTACCGCTATTTCCAGAGCAAGGACGACCTTGTCCGGCAGATCCTGTCCGAGGAATGGGACAGGATGATCGACTCGCTCAATCCGATCATGCAAAGCGACACGACGCTTTTTGAAAAGGTCCGCGGCATTTACGAGCAGATCGACGAGTTTGAGAGTAACTACCGCTTTTCGGCGATGGGCCTGCTCAATTCAAGCGCCGAGAGTCTGAGCTTCCGCGAACAGAACATGCGGAAGATGTACGACAAGATCGAGGCATTTCTGCAGCGAGAAATCGACTGCGGCAGACTGGTGCTCTCCGCCGACCTCAAGAGCGCATCCTACCTTCTCGTCCAACTCTTCATCTCGACCGGACGCAATCCGGCCATGAGCTTTGAAGACCTCTGGGCCTGCATGACTTTCCGCGATACGAGCTGCTGACGGCGGCGCACTGGGCCATGCGCTCGCATATCACGCGGCACATTCGCTTCTCCGAGGGGCCTCTTTGCGAGCGCCGCAGCGCGAGAACCTTTTTCAAAGCAGCCCGCTGCGCGGGCTGCTTTGACTATTTTAGTGTCCGCGCCGGACGGAGCTCAGGTCAATGCTCGTCACGGCGAGGGTGCCGGAACTGACGGCCTGCTGCAGGGCGTTGTAGGTCGCGTTGATGAGGCCCGCCGAGGAGAAGGTCGCGCTCGAAACGGTGTCGACCTCAAGGGTTTGGCCACTGATGATCTCGTCAAGGACGGCCTCCGCGCGAAAGAGAAATTGCGGCGAGTCGCTTTC
>JAKOSQ010000314.1 GCA_029777215.1 Bacillota bacterium | reverse complement strand
CGGTAGTTGATGTAGGCGTCCCGGACGGCGGCATACAGCTTGCCGGACACCGGGACAAACACGCCGCCGCGCAGAGCGAAGCCCGCTTTGTCGAGCCGCTCGGCGTAGGCCATGTTGACGGCAAAGGCCGCGTGTGGCCGGACAAAGCGCGGGTCCCGCAGCAGCGGCGGTATGTGCTCCGAAAAGCACTCGCGGAGGGTGGCCGTCTCCGCGCGCTCCCCGCCCGCCAGCGTGTAAACGACACTATGGCGGACGTATTCGCAGCAGACGATCTCGTCCGCCGAGAGCGTCCGCAGACCGTCCCGCGTGCGGAAGGTAACGGCGGTCTCCGCGCCGTAACGCACCTTTTTGACTGCCAGCTCCAGCGCGGAAAACAGCGCGTCCCGCTGCACGGGCTTGAGCAGATAGTGCAGGGGATTGACCGCGTAGGCGTCGAGCGCGAAGCCCGGCTCGGTGGTGATGAAGATGATCTGCGCGTCGGCGCTCTGCCGCCGGATGGCGCGCCCGAGCTCCAGTCCGCTGAGCATGGGCATAACCATGTCCAGCAGGTAGATGTGAAAGCCCTCGCTCTCGCTCTGACAGAGCAGCGCGTCCGGGTGGTCAAAGCTCCGTACCGTCCCGGCGACGCCGCGCGAGGAGAGATATTCGTCCGCGAGCGAGGATATCCCGCGCAGCTCCGCCGCGCTGTCGTCGCACACCGCGATCCGCACCATGCCGCCGCCCCCTCTTTGCTGTCTATGGCGTGATTATATCGGAAACTGTCGATTTATGCAATCTCGAAGTTTGTTTCTTGACTTCGGCGCGGCTTACTTTATAATTGGATGTATCGAAGTTCAATGTTCAATGTTCACTTAGGGAGGGCGCCATGGAAGGCTACGTTCACTTTGAAAATGTCTGCAAGCACTACAAAATGGGCGAAACGCTCATTTCCGCCGCGGACCATGTCAGCTTCGACATCGAAAAGGGCGAGTTCTGCGTCATTGTCGGGCCGTCCGGCGCGGGCAAGACCACCGTCCTCAACATGCTCGGCGGCATGGACAGCTGCGACGAGGGCATCATCCGCCTCGACGGGCGCGAGATCAGCACGCTGAGCCAGAAAAAGCTCACGCTCTACCGCCGCTACGACGTCGGCTTCGTCTTTCAGTTCTATAACCTCATCCAGAACCTCACGGCGCTCGAAAACGTTGAGCTCGCGAGCGAGATTTGCCGCGACCCGCTGCCCGCCGAGCAGGTCCTCGCGGAGGTCGGACTGACGGACCGGCTCGACAACTTCCCCGCCCAGCTCTCCGGCGGCGAGCAGCAGCGCGTATCGATCGCGCGGGCGTTGGCAAAAAACCCGAAACTTCTCCTCTGCGACGAGCCGACCGGTGCGCTCGACTATGTCACCGGCAAGCAGGTCTTAAAGCTTTTGCAGGACACCTGCCGCCAGAGCGGCAAGACCGTCATTGTCATCACCCACAACACCGCGCTCACGGCAATGGCAGACCGTGTTATCCACATCAAGAACGGCACCGTGACGGCGGTGGAGAAAAACGAGCACCCCGTCCCCGTTGAAAGGATCGAGTGGTAATGCACAGGACTTACGCCAAAAATGTGCGCCGCACCATTTCTCAGACGCGCGGGCGCTTCCTCGCGATCTTCGCGATCGTGCTGCTGGGCGTCGGCTTCCTCGCGGGACTGCTGTCCGCGACGCCGGACATGCGCGCATCCTTCGACGACTTCTTCGACGCATCCGACATGTACGACGTCGAGGTCCTCGGCACGCTCGGTTTCGCGGACGGCGACGCCGCCGCCCTGCGGAAGCTCGACGGTGTCGAGGCCGTCCAGAGCGGCTACATCGCCGACGCGCTGCTGCAAAACGGCGGCCGCGAATACGCCGCGCGCATGCGCAGCTACAGTGCGGACGACACGATCAACAAGCCGATCCTCGTCTCCGGGCGCCTGCCTGCGGCGGCGGACGAGTGCGTCGTCGTGAACGTCTTCTTCGGCGCGAGCGCGAGCGTCAAGCTCGGCGACATACTGACGCTCTCCGAAAACGACAAAAATGCCGGTGATCTTCTCGAGAGCAGAGAATTCAAGGTCGTCGGCTTCG
>JAKOSQ010000313.1 GCA_029777215.1 Bacillota bacterium | reverse complement strand
TGGTACGCCTTGAGGAATTCGAATCCCCGACCTTCTGGTCCGTAGCCAGACGCTCTATCCAGCTGAGCTAAAGGCGCATTTCTTGAACGCTTGAGTATAATAACACACCCGTTCGCGAAATGCAAGCCCTTTTTGCGCTTTGCCGGCAAAAAATACTGGGCGGACCGCCGGACTTACATGCCGAAGCTACTTCCGATGTTCTCGACCATGTCGCCCATCGTGCGCAGCGCACGGCTGAACTTGTGCTGCTTGCCGTTTTTCTTGTTCATTTCCGTGATGGACATGCTCATCGCCGCGCCGACCGCCATGCCGACGCCGACGCCTTTTGCAAAGTTTTTGGTGTTCATATAACTGACCTCCGAGTCATTTTTTTAGACCGAAACCGGCCGCTTTCGACACGCGGAGCGCGTGGGCCGCCGGCAGGTGCGAAAATAGTGTGTGCATTTTGTGAATTTCTATGAATTCGTTTGCACTTGAACGCTGCAATATGCTACAATATAAGTTACTGAAATTTTGGCAATTTGCAGCGCCTGGAGGGAAGACGAAAATGACTGTCAATATCCTTGCCGTCGGGGACGTCTGCGGAAAGACCGGCCTCGATTTTTTGGCCCGCCGTCTGCCCGCGGTGAAGAAAATGTACGACGTCGCCTTTACCGTCGTCAACGGCGAAAACGCGAACGTCGTCGGCGTGACGCCTGCGCAGGCGGAGAACATCTTCTCCGCGGGGGCGGATGTGGTGACGCTCGGCAACCACACCTGGTCGCGCTACGAGCTCAAGGACTATCTCGACGAGCGCGTCGGCATCCTGCGCCCGGCAAACTTTGCGTTGTGCTGCCCCGGCCGGGGCCATGAGGTCTACAAGACCCCCTTCGGCGATCTCGCTGTCATCAACCTCATGGGCCGCTTCACGCTCGACACGAACACGGACAACCCGTTTTACGTCGCTGACGAAATTCTGTCGACCCTCGAAACGAAGCTCGTTCTCGTCGACATGCATGCGGAGGCGACGAGCGAGAAGGCCGCCCTCGGCTTTTATCTCGACGGCCGCGTCTCCGCCGTCTGGGGCACGCACACGCACGTCCAGACTTCGGATGCCCAGGTTCTGCCGAAGGGCACGGGCTTCATTACCGACCTCGGCATGACCGGACCGGCGGTGTCGGTGCTCGGCATCGACCCGCAGCAGAGCATCGGCAAATTTCTCGGTGAGCCGCCGCGGCGCTATGAGTCCGCGCCCGGCCCCGGAAAAATGGAGTGCGCCCTCATGGAGATCGACACGGAGACCGGAAAATGCCTGAAAATGGAGGCTTTGCGGATACTATGAAAGAACTCAAGCTCCTTCACGCGGCGGACCTCCACCTCGACTCGGCCTTTGAGTCGCTCTCGCCGGAGGACGCCGAAGCGAGGCGCACCGGCCAGCGCGACATGCTCTACCGGCTCGCGGACGCCGCCGAGAGCCTGAAGGCGGACGCGGTTTTGCTCTGCGGAGACGTGTTCAACGGCATCGAGGTCGAGCATGAGACGGCGCGAGCCTTCGGGCGGGCCATGAGCGCCCTGCGCTGCCCGGTCCTGATTGCCCCCGGCAACCACGACCCCTACACGCCCTATTCCTTCTGGGAGACGGCGAACCTGCCGGCAAACGTCTATGTGTTTACAAACGCGAACCTCGAGTGCGTGGAACTGCCCGGCACACGCGCGCGCTTCTGGGGCGCGGGATTTCAAAACGCCTTCTGCCGCCCGCTGCTGCGCGACTTTACCGCGCCGAAAAAGCGCGGCGACATGCCGGACGTCATGGTGCTGCACGGCGACGTCACGCAGAGCGAGTCGGCCTACAACGCGATCACGCGAGACGATCTCGTCCGCTGCGGCATGGACTATGTCGCGCTCGGCCACATCCACCAGCGCAGTCCCCTGCGCCGCGCGGGCGAGGTGAGCTACGCCTACCCCGGCTGCACCGAGGGCCGGGGCTACGACGAGACCGGCGAAAAGGGCGCGCTGTTCGTGACGATCTCGGACGGCGGCATCGAAACGCGCTTCATTCCGCTCGGCGGCGTGCGCTATGAGATCATGACCGTCGACGTCGGCGGCAGGGACCCCTTCCGCTGCGTCGGCAATGCCATCGAGGGCTTTACGAAAAACGACTGCTGCCGCATTATTCTGCGCGGCGAATGCGAGCAGCCCCCGAACGTTACAGAGCTGCGCCACCGCTTCGCGCCCCTGCTGCGCGAGCTGCAGATCCACGACGAGACGACCGAGAAAATGGACGTCTGGGCCCGTCTCGGCGAGGACAATCTCAGCGGCGTGTTCTCCGGCCGGCTTTTCACGAAATATAAGGAAGCCAAGACCGCCGAGGAGCAACACCTCATCGAGCTCGCCGCGCGCTACGGCCTCGAGGCCATAGAGAACGGAGGCGGACCGCTGTGAGGATACGAAAAATGACCGCGTCCTTCGGGACGCTGCAAAACGACACGCTCGAGCTTGGCGACGGTCTCAACATTGTCTTCGCGCCGAACGAGAGCGGCAAGTCGACCTGGTGCGGCTTCATCCGCGCCATGCTCTACGGTGTGGACAGCGCCGCCCGCGAAAAGGGCGGCGTCAAGCCCGACAAGGTCCGCTTCGCCCCGTGGAGCGGGATGCCGATGGCTGGCACCATGGACATTGAACACGAGGGCATGCCCGTCACACTCGCGCGGCAGGGCAGCGCCAGCGCGCCGATGCGCGAGTGCACCGTCGTTTACAGCGGCACGGGCAACCCCGTCCGCGGCATCGACAATTCCTCCCCCGGCGACGCGCTGCTCGGCGTGTCGAAGGAGGTCTTCGAGCGTTCGGCCTTCATCGGCCAGGGCAAGCTC
>JAKOSQ010000312.1 GCA_029777215.1 Bacillota bacterium | reverse complement strand
GGCGCGAACATCAAGGTCATGGAGATGATGCGCAACATCCGCGACAACGTCCACGACCAGAAGGATGAAGACGAGGTCCGCGCCTACCTCGAAAAGATCGTCGACAGGCAGGCCTTTGACAACAAGGGCCTCATCTATGGCGTCGGCCACGCAGTCTATTCGATCTCCGACCCGCGCGAGCGCGTCTTCAAGCGGTTCGTCGAGATGCTGGCCCACGAAAAGCATCAGGACGACACCCTCGCGCTCTACAGCATGATCGAGCGCATGGCCCCCGAAATCATCGGCGAGAAGCGCCACATCTACAAGGGCGTGAGCCCGAACGTCGACTACTACTCGGGTTTTGTTTACAGCATGCTCGGCATCCCCACCGAGCTCTTCACGCCGATCTTTGCGATGGCCCGCATCGTCGGCTGGAGCGCGCACCGCATCGACGAGCTCATTAATGTGGACAAGATCATCCGACCGGCCTACAGGGAGATCGTCGAGCACAGGGATTATATCCCGTTCGAGGACAGATAAGCGGCCTGTGAGCGGCCGGGGGCAGAGAATTCCGCCCCGACCACTGGAGGCGCCTGTGCAAGAAATGAGTATCCTCATGGAGGTCCTGCGCGTCGTTGACGAGATCGTCGTCCCGGACGACCGCCCGCGGTCTTAGCGCGGAGAAAACAGAGAAAATGCAGGTTAGCAAACGCCGACCTGCATTTTTTGTATATTACTACTAAAACAATAGGCTTAAAGCGGCCCGCCCTTTGCGAAAACGGAGAAGCGCTGCAAATTACGATAATCCTATTGACTTAGTGGGAGAAAGAAACTATAATGCAGACATCAAAACGAAAGGGGAGAGACAGATGAGTTGGCTGTTCGAACGCCTGCTCCGCATCAACTTTCGATTTGGGCGAATGTGTTTCTTATCTGACAGAAAGGGAAAACAATTCGTCTGATAAGAAAGGAACACAAAAATGTCTGAAAATAATTACCGTTTTGAAACCCTCGCCCTGCACGTCGGGCAGGAGACCGCCGATCCCGCGACCGATTCGCGCGCGGTCCCGATCTACGCCACCACTTCTTACGTCTTCAAGGACGCCGCGCAGGCGGCGGGCCGCTTCGGCCTGACCGAGGGCGGCAACATCTACACCCGATTGATGAACCCGACCTCCGACGTCTTTGAAAAGCGCCTCGCGGCGCTCGAGGGCGGCAAGGCGGCGATCGCCACGGCGACGGGTTCGGCGGCGATCGATCTCGCCATCCGCAACATTACCCGCAGCGGCGACCATGTTGTATCCTCCATGAACCTCTACGGCGGGACCTACAACCTGCTCGCCCACACCTATGAGGACCTCGGCATTGAGACGAGCTTTGTCGACCCGTCCGACCCGCAGAACTTTGAAAAGGCCATACAGCCGAACACCAAGCTGCTCTACGCCGAGACGCTCGGCAACCCGAATTCGGACGCCATCGACATCGAGGCGATCTCCGCGATCGCCCACCGGCACGGCATTCCGCTCATCGTCGACAACACCTTCGCAACGCCCTTTCTCCTGCGCCCCATCGAGCACGGCGCGGACGTCGTCGTCCACTCTGCGACGAAGTTCATCGGCGGCCACGGCACCGTCATGGGCGGCGTGATCGTCGACGGCGGCAAATTCGACTGGGCGGCGGAAGGCAAGTTTCCCGGCCTCAGCGAGCCGAATCCTGCCTACCACGGCATCGTCTTCACCGAAGCCTGCGGCAACCTCGCCTACATCATGAAAATCCGCACGACCCTCATGCGTGACCAGGGCGCGACGATCTCGCCCTTTAACTCCTTCCTTCTCCTGCAGGGCACTGAGACGCTGTCCCTGCGCGTCGAGCGCCATGTTGAAAACGCGCTCAAGGTCGTTGAATACCTCAAAAACCACCCGCAGGTCGAGCGCGTCAACCACCCGTCGCTCGCGACCGGCAGGCAGAAGGAGCTCTACGACCGCTACTTCCCGAACGGCGGCGCGTCGATCTTCACCTTTGAAATCAAGGGCGGCGCGGAAAAGGCCCGGAAGTTCACCGAGAGCCTCGAGCTTTTCTCGCTGCTCGCAAATGTCGCGGACGTCAAATCCCTCGTCATCCACCCGGCTTCGACGACACACTCCCAGCTCTCCGAGGAAGAACTTCTCGCCTGCGGCATCCGCCCGAACACCGTGCGCCTGTCGATCGGCACGGAGCACATCGACGACATTCTTGCAGACCTCGAACGCGGCTTTGCCGCTGTCAAATAGGAGATATGACTATGAAAAACTTCTTTTCGGCCGCTGTACCCGGCTTTCGATGTCCGGCGGCTTGACGCGAGACACCGAAACCAAATTTAAAAAATGAAAAGGGGATAAACTCATGTCTAACATCTATACATCCGCAGATCAGCTCATTGGCAAAACGCCGCTTCTGGAGTTCAGCCATATTGAACAGGACGAAAAGCTCGAAGCCCGTCTGCTCGGCAAGCTCGAATACTTTAACCCGTCGGGCTCCGTCAAGGACCGCATCGCCAAGGCGATGATCGACGACGCAGAGAAAAAGGGCCAGCTTAAGCCCGGCAGCACCATCATCGAACCGACCTCCGGCAACACCGGCATCGGTCTTGCCGCCGTCGCGGCGGCGCGCGGCTACCGCATCATCATTGTCATGCCCGAGACGATGTCCATCGAGCGAAGAAAGCTCATGCGCGGCTACGGCGCGGAGCTCGTCCTCACCGAGGGCGCCAAGGGTATGAAGGGCGCGATTGCCAAGGCAAGCGAGCTGCACGAGACAACGCCGAACAGCTTCATCCCCGGCCAGTTTGTCAACCCCGCGAACCCCGCCATCCACCGCGCGACCACAGGCCCGGAGATTTGGGAAGACACGGACGGCAAGGTTGACGTCTTCGTCGCGGGCGTCGGCACCGGCGGCACGATCACCGGCGTTGGAGAGTTCCTGCGCGAGAAGAACCCGAACGTGAAGATCGTCGCGGTCGAGCCGGAAGACTCCCCGGTGCTCTCCAAGGGTGTCTCCGGCAGCCACAAGATCCAGGGCATCGGCCCCGGCTTCGTTCCGGACGTGCTGGACACGAAAATTTATGACGAGATCGTCACTGTCACGAACGACGACGCCTTTGCCACCGGCAAGCAGATCGGCAGAAGCGAGGGCGTGCTGGTCGGCATCTCCTCCGGCGCCGCCGTCTGGGCCGCGCTGCAGGTCGCAAAGCGCCCGGAGAACAAGGGCAAGAACATCGTTGTTCTCCTGCCCGACACCGGCGACCGCTATCTCTCCACTGCACTGTTCGACGAATAAATTCGATTACTCTCTTCTCCTCACCATAACTCGATACAAGCGTTCTCCTCCAATCAAAAGGGCTGCCGCACAAAAATGCGGCAGCCCAAATTCTATATCTGCTTTTTTCAGACCGGCTTGTCCGTTTGCGATTCGCGGCGGACCTTTTTGAAGACGACGACATACATGACGATGACAAAAATGACGAACAGCAGCGTCGAGAGAACGTTTCCGACCATCGCGCAGGAATCGTAGAAGCCGTGGAGAAAAACGGCGGTGAGGTAGGCGCACAGCAGGTTCCAGAAGCAGCCCGCGCGGTCGCCGAGATCCCTGCAGAGCTTCGCGCGACCGTAGAACGCGCCCATGAACACGGCGAAGGCCATGTGCCCCGGCACCGCGAGAAACGCGCGCGGAACCGAAACGGACAGCCCATAGCCGTAGACATAGCCGATATTTTCAAACGCCGCGAAGCCGAGCGAAACGAATACGGCGTAAACTACGCCGTCGAAGCGGTAGTTGAAGTTCGTGTCCTTCCAGGTCCGCAGCTTTAAAAACAGAAACTTCGTGCCCTCCTCCACGGCGGCGACGCCGAGAAAGGCAGAGACGATGCTGTATGCCGCGCTCTTGTTGTCGAGGATCGTCACGAGGTAGCCGTCGATCAGTTCCTCGATCACGATGGAGACGAGCGCCGCCAGAACACCCATCAGCAGCAGGCCCCAGAGCAGGGGAGCGGGCTCCTTTTCGATGGTGTCTTCCCTGTAGATGTAGGTCAGCAGGAAGACGGCGGGCAGCACCGCTGCGAAGAGATAGACCCAGAAGAGGGTCAGCGTTGGAAGTGCGATGAACATAAAAAAGCCACCTTGTGTTATTTGAGATATTCCTCGAGCGCGTGCATGCGTCCGCCGGCATCACAATAGCCGCTCTGGTAGAGCGCGCCGAGCTTTTCCATGTCACCCTCAAAGCGCAGAATGCGCACGGGGCGCGTCGGCGCGATGACGAAAATGCGGCCCTGCTTTTCGAGCGCGTCGAGGTGGTCGCAGAGCTCGTTATAGATTTCCGTTTCGTGCTCGAGGTTTTCGCGCAGAATGGGGTAGGTGTCGTAAAGACGCTCATAGAGCGCGTCGAGGCGCTGGGGCGGCTTGCGGTAGCGGCGCTCACGCGTGCGGACGACGACGATCTTCTCGTAGCCCTGTTCGATGGCCCAGTCGACCGGAATTTTCATGCTGCAGCCGCCGTCGAGGTAGGGGGAGCCGTCGATATAGACCATCTTCGAGGCGATCGGCACGCTCGCGGAGGCCTGCGCTGCTTTGAAGATGTCCGAGCACTTGCCCTTTTCAAAGTAGACCGGCTCGCCCGTGATGCAGTTCGTCGCGACGACGACAAAGCGACGGGGGCTGTTGTTGAAGGTCTCCTCATCGAAGGGGAGGACATTCGGGATTTCATTGAAAAGAAAGTCGAAGCCGGTGATGCCGTGGTTGTCGCGCAGGGCGCGGTAGCCGATATAGCGCGGGTCGTGGCGGTAAGTGAGGTTGATGCGCCCGGAGCGGCCGATCTGACCGGAGACGTAGTTGAAGCCGTTCATTGCGCCGGCGGAGACGCCGATGGTGCAGTCCATGTTGATGTCCGCCTGCATGAGCCGGTCGAGGACGCCGGAGGTGTAGACGCCGCGAAACGCGCCGCCCTCGAGGACGATGCAGCCGGGCGTCACCTTGTCGGATGTGTGGCCGAGCGGGAGGCTGTCGACGTTTTTATACTTGAATGTGAGCATAGGGCCCTTTCTCCTTCGCGGTAAGTCGGTTTGTTTCTTCACGGTGATTAAATAAATTATAGCATAAGATACCGCCGTTAAAAAGCTTTTTCTTTTCGACAGGTTTTAAAAATGCACGTCCGAGCTGTCCGGCGGCGCTGCGAAAGTGTAAATTCCTACAAAAAGCATAAGGGGACTTGACAAAGCGGCGTTTGGAGCTTATATTGAAAACAATCTTTCACCGGTTAAACGGAGAAAGTCAAATTGAACATCCTCTAAAGGCATTGACGGAGACAGTACGTTTCGCATCGAAAGTTTCAGAGAGCCGGGTAATGGTGTGAGCCCGGTACGAGTAAAGCGAAGCCGAACATCCCTCCCGAGCTTCGGACCCAAAGGCAAAGGCTGAGTAGGCTCCGACGGACTTCCGCCGTAACTGGAAAAACGTATGATAGTACGCGACACGGGTGGTATAGCGACAGACTTTTAAAGGTCTTCGTCCCTTGCGGAACGAAGGCCTTTTTTTGTATTTTCCGCAAAAAATACGCGATGGAGGAACAACACGATGGCGAAAAGCGAAATGACAGAGATCCGCTGGCACGGCCGCGGCGGACAGGGCGCGAAATCCGCCTGTCTCATGCTGGCCGAGGTCGCCGGCAGGCAGGGGAAGTTTGTGCAGGGCTTCCCGGAATACGGCCCGGAGCGCATGGGCGCGCCGATTACGGCCTATAACCGTATTTGCAGCGAGCGCTGCCCGGTCCACTCGAACATCTACGACCCGGACTACGTTGTCGTGCTCGACGAGACGCTGCTCGATTCCGTCCCCGTGACCGCGGGACTCAAACCGACCGGCGCGATCATCGTCAACACCAGCGAGACGCCGGATGAGCTGCGCAAACGCTTCCCGGATTACACGGGCCGCGTCTGCACGCTTGACGCGCGGAAAATCTCCGAGGAGGTGCTGGGCAAAAACTTCCCGAACACGGCTCTGCTCGCGGCCGCCGTCAAGGTCAGCGGCGTGCTGCCGACGGACGAATTTCTCGCCCACATTGAGGATTCGTTCAAGCACAAGTTTGCCACCAAGCCCCAGGTCATTGCGGGAAACATGGAAATTCTCAAACGCGCATTCGAGGAGGTGCAGGGATGATCCGAGCCAAAGACATCAATCTGGACACGCCGCTCGAGGGCCTCACGCCCGGCGGCGAGATTTACGAGGGCGGCACCGCCGCCATGGTCAACACCGGCTCGTGGCGCACGAACACGCCGGTGATCGATTTTGAAAAGTGCAAGCACTGCATGCTCTGCGTTCCGTTTTGCCCGGACGTCGCCATTCCGGTGAAGGACGGCAAACGGCTTGATTTTGACTACCTGCACTGCAAGGGCTGCGGCATCTGCGTGACCGTCTGCCCCTTCGATGCGATCACGATGAAAAGCGGAGGTGAAGCGTAATGAATACCTGCCTTTCAGGCAACGAAGCCGTTGCCTACGCCATGAAGCAGGTCGACCCGGACGTCTTCGGCGCGTTTCCGATCACGCCGTCCACCGACATCCCGGAGTGCTTCTCCCAGTACGTCGCGGACGGGACCGTCCACACCGAATTTGTCACGGTCGAGAGCGAGCACAGCTCCATGTCCGTGTGCCTCGCGGCGGAGGCCGCCGGTGCAAGAAGCGTCTGCGCGACGTCCTCCTGCGGCCTCGCGCTGATGTACGAAATGCTCTACGTCACCGCCTCGTCCCGCCAGCCGGTCACGCTCGTGTGCGTCAACCGCGCGCTCTCCGGCCCCATCAACATCAATAACGACCACTCCGATTCCATGGGCGCGCGCGATTCCGGCTGGGTCCAGATCTATGCCGAGACGAACCAGGAGGCCTACGACAATTTCCTCATGG
>JAKOSQ010000311.1 GCA_029777215.1 Bacillota bacterium | reverse complement strand
GTAAAACGGTATAAAATGTTTTCACCAAATTTCTTTAACGGATGGGAACTATGGACAAACGACTTGAAAGAATTCTGCCGCGCGTGCAAAAGCCCGCGCGCTACACCGGCGGCGAGTACGGCCAGATCCTCAAGGACCGGGCCGACGTCGAGCTGCGCCTCGCGCTCTGCTTCCCGGACACCTACGAGATCGGCATGTCGAACCTCGGCCTGCGCATCCTCTACGGGACGGCCAACGCCCTGCCGTGGCTCTGGTGCGAACGCTGCTACGCCCCCTGGGGCGACATGGAAGCGGAGCTGCGCGCGGCATCTCTCCCCCTCTGGGCGCTCGAGAGCGGCGACCCGCTCGCGGACTTCGACGCGATCGGCTTCTCGCTGGGCTACGAGATGGCCTACACGAACGTGCTGAACATGCTCGACCTCGCGGGCATTCCGCTCCGCGCCGCCGAGCGGACGGGCCTCACGCCCCTCGTCTTCGCGGGCGGCGCGTGCTGCACGAACCCGGAGCCGATGGCCGATTTTCTCGACCTCTGCATCATCGGCGAGGGCGAGGAGGTCAACACGGAGCTCATGGAGCTGCTGCGGCTTGCCAAGCGCGAAGGCTGGGAGAAAACCCACTTTTTATCCGAAGCGGCGAAGATTAGCGGGATTTATGTCCCCTCGCTCTACACCCCAGTCTATGCACCGGACGGTGCGCTGACCGGGCTGCGCTGTGAACCCGGCGCGCCGGAGGCCGTTGAGCGCCGCGTCGTCACGAATTTTGACCAGAGCTCTTTTCCAACCGCGCCCGTCGTGCCGACGACTGAGATCGTCCACGACCGCGTGACGCTCGAGCTATTCCGCGGCTGTATCCGCGGCTGCCGCTTCTGTCAGGCGGGCGCCATCTACCGCCCGGTCCGTTCCAAAAAGCCGGAGACGCTGGTGCAGCAGGGCATCGAATCGCTGAAAAACACGGGCTACGAGGAGATCACTCTCTCGTCGCTCTCGACGAGCGACTACCACGCGCTCACAGAGCTCTGCGACGGCCTGCTCGACTACTGCGTGCCGCGCAGCGTCGGTCTGTCGCTGCCCTCCCTGCGCGCGGACAATTTCTCCATGGACATCATGTCCCGTGTCCAGCAGGTGCGCAAGAGCGGCCTCACCTTCGCGCCCGAGGCCGGCACCCAGCGCCTGCGCAGCGTCATCAATAAAAACGTCACTGAGGAGGAGCTGCTGCACACCTGCGGCGTGGCCTTTGCCGGCGGCTGGAACAACATCAAGCTCTATTTCATGCTCGGTCTTCCAACCGAGACGGACGAGGACGTGCTCGGCATCGCGGACCTCGCCTACAAGGTCCACAACGTCTGGCGCGAAAAGGCGACGAACAAGGCCAGGGGCTGCCACATCACGATCTCCACCTCCTGCTTCGTGCCGAAGCCGCACACGCCCTTCCAGTGGGAGCCACAGGTAGGCATGGACGAATACATGCGCCGCGTGACGCTTCTGCGCGAGCATACGCACGCAAAATTCCTCTCCTACAACTGGCATGACGCGGACACGAGCCTCATCGAAGCCGTCCTCGCGCGGGGCGACCGGCGCGTCGGCGCAGCGATCGAAGCCGTCTGGAAAGCGGGCGGCCGGCTCGAGGCGTGGAACGAATACTTCTCCTTCGAGCGCTGGATGCAGGCGTTCGCGGACACCGGGATCGACCCGTACTGGTACGCCAACCGCGAGCGTAGCGCCGACGAATATCTCCCGTGGGCGCGCATCGACGTCGGCGTGACGCCGAAATTCTTCTTGAGCGAGCGCGAAGCGTCCCGCCGGGAGGTCCTCTCGCCCGACTGCCGCGAAAAATGCCTCGGCTGCGGGGCCGTGAAGCTCATGAAGGGAGGTTGCTGCGATGAATGAACCCAACGCGATGGACGAACTGCGCCTGCGCTTTACGAAGACCGGGCGCGCGGTCTACATCTCCCACCTCGATCTCATGCGGACGATGCAGCGCTCGTTTCTGCGCGCGGGTCTGCGCCTTAAACACAGCGAGGGCTTCAACCCCCACCCCCAGCTCGTCTTTGCGCTGCCGCTGTCCGTCGGCATGGCGAGCGAGTGCGAGCTGCTGGACTTCAAGCTCGACGAGATCGCCTGCGTTTCGGAGATTCCCTATCTTCTCAACCGCGCGCTGCCGGAGGGCATCCGCGTGACGGAGGTCTACCGCAAGACCCGCAAGTTCAAGGAAATCCGCTGGCTCGACGTGGACGGCGTCTTTGAGTACGACGGACAGAACGCGTGCGAAAAGCTGCCCGCGCTCATGGACTTCTTTGCGCGGGAGAGCCTCGTTATCCAGAAAAAGAGCAAGAGCGGTATCTCCGATTTCGACATTTCTCCCGCACTTCGCAGCATATCCTTCGATTCCGAGGGGGAAAAGGTCTTTTTGAAGGCTGTCGTCTCGGCGCAGGAGCCAACGATGAACCCCGAACTTCTTCCCGCCGCGCTCACCCAGCTCGCCCCGGAACTCACGCCGGACTTCGCCTCCTTCACGCGCCGTCAGGTCTATGACGCGGACATGCGTATCTTCCGCTGAGGGGAATTTTGCAGAAATTTTCGCTTTTCGCGTTTTTTCTCTTGACATTTCGGCACTTTATCACTATAATTTGAATGCTTGCGGTTCCCAAAACAGGAAGCCGCAAGCGTCCTTTCGGGGCGTGGCGAAGCTTGGTATCGCGCTTGGTTCGGGACCAAGAGGCCCCGGGTTCGAATCCCGGCGCTCCGACCACCTTTTGAAAAACCCGCAGTCTTCCAGACTGCGGGTTTTTTCTTATCTGAGCGCTGTTTGGCCGCTTTTCAGGGCCTTTCCCACTTTGGGGATTGCATCCTGCGGCCGAATGGATTATTATTTTCTATTAACAGGCGTCCAGCGCGCGCCGGCCGCATACCGCCGCTGCGCCGCAAAAAACCGTCTGCTCCGCCGCTTCGGCGGAAAGAAGGAAAAGTGATCGTCTATGCAGATCAAAACACGATTGTACAGTTCCAATATTCTCCTGATTGCCGTTCCGGTCTTTCTCACGGTGATGATGGCGATCGGCTGCGGCACCGCCGTCTGGCACATCTATAAAAACGGAGTCGTTGGCTTTGAGGACAGCGAGGACTTCTACCGCGCGAGCAAGGGCATCTCCGAGCTCGCGGAAAAGGCTCTGCGCTCCGACGCGCCGGAAAAGCGCGACAAGAGCCTGCACAGTCTCAGCGAATTTCTCGACCGCGGCGCGCTGTCGCTGCAGATCGTCTCGGACGGCGCGCTCGTCTACCGCTACGGCGACGAGGACGTCAAGGACGCGCAGCTGCTCTCGGCGGTGGCGCTCTTCGGCGGCGAGGGCAGCGCTTCGGACGGCGGACGCAGTCTCTACGCCCGCCGGATCGCCATCGACGGCACGGACTACCGCATCCTCCTGTTCGGCTCCGACGCACCCCTCTCCTACGACACGCTCAAAAACGCGGTAATCGTGGCCTTCTTCATCCTGATGGCGACGCTCGGCATCTCCATCTGGCTGACGGACCGCTTTCTCATCCGCTTTGTCTACCGCCACATCGAGGAACCGCTTGACATTCTCTCGGAGGGCGTGCGCCAGATCCGCGACGGCAACCTCGACTACCGCATTCTCTACGAGGGCGGGGACGAGTTCTCCCGCGTCTGCGACGACTTCAACGAAATGGCTTTCCGGCTGCGGCAGTCCGTCACGCTCACGCAGCAGCACGAGCGCAGCCGCCGCGAGCTGATGGCGGGCATCTCCCACGATCTGCGCTCGCCGCTGACCTCCATCCAGGCCTACGTCGAGGGCTTGCTCGACGGCGTTGCGAGCACGCCCGAGATGCAGCGGCGCTATCTCACGACCATAAAATCAAAGGCCGAGGACATCGACCGCATGGTGCGGCAGATCTTCCTGTTTTCCAAAATGGAGCTCGACGACTACCCCTATGCCCCGGTCATCCTCCGGCTCGACGGGGAGATCGAGGAGCTGCTGCAGTCCGTGGGCGAGGAGTACGCTGAAAAGGGCCTCAAAATCGAAACGGAGCTCACACACGCCTCGGTCCGCGCGGACCCGGAGCTGCTGCGGCGGGTGCTCCTCAACATCACGGAAAACGCCCTCAAATACAAGACGAAGCCCGTCGGGACGCTGCGCATCAGCCTCGCGGCGGACGAAAAGCGCTGCCGGCTGGTCCTCGCGGACGACGGGCCCGGCGTGCCGCCGGAGCAGCACGCGCGGCTGTTCGACGCGTTTTACCGCAGCGACCCCGCGCGGCGCGAGCCCTGCCGCGGCAGCGGACTCGGGCTGTCCATCGCGGAAAACGCCGTTCGACGCATGGGCGGGACCATCAGCGCGGGCAGCTCCGCTCTCGGCGGACTTGCCATTGAGATCGATTTGCCAAAGGCGGTGACTTATGATGCAGAAGCTCCTGATCGTTGAGGACGACGAGGCGATCGCCTCCATCGAACGCGACTACCTCGAACGGGACGGCTTTGCCGTGGAGATCGTGGCGGACGGGCCGACCGGCCTCGAGCGCGGTCTGAGCGGCGAATATTCCCTCATTTTGCTCGACCTGATGTTGCCGGGGCTCAGCGGCTTTGAGGTCTGCCGTCTCCTGCGCGAAAAGCTCGACATCCCGATTCTGCTCGTCACGGCGCGGCAGGAGGACGTCGACAAGATTCGCGGCCTCGGCCTCGGCGCGGACGACTACATCGAAAAGCCCTTCTCCCCGCGCGTGCTCACCGCGCGCGTGCGCGCCCACCTCTCGCGCTACGAGCGTCTCACCCGCGCCGAAAAGCCGACGGGCGAGATCACGCTCGGCGGCATCTCGCTCAACACGGACACCCGCCGCGTCTTTGCCGACGGGCAGGAGGTCGAGCTGAAAAACAAGGAGTTCGAGCTGCTGCTCTTTCTGATGCTCAACGCGGACGTCGTGTTCAGCCGCGACGCGCTGTACGAGGCCATCTGGGGCATGGGCGCCCTCGGCGACAATGCCACCGTCGCCGTGCACATCAACCGCCTGCGCGAGAAGATCGAGGCGGACCCGGCCAATCCCCGGTACATCCAGACCGTCTGGGGCGCGGGGTATAAATTCGCGCTGTGACAGCCGCCCAAAAAAACACATAGAAATAGGCACCTTCATCTGCAACTACACAAAGGCCCTCACGGGGGAGATCAGCCCCAACATCATCGGCTATATCGGAAATCTTACAAGATCATAAACTACACAGGCAAAAGCGCCGCCGCAGATATTTCTGCGGCGGCGCTGCTGTTTACGAAAACGCTTTAAAAATAGTTGTCAATGTTCTGCTCGGCGATCTGGACGACGCGGTCGTAGTCGAAGGCGTCGACTGCGGTCTGGAGCTCGGCGAGCAGGGCTTTGAAGTCCGCGTCGTCATACGGCAGCGCGGAGAGTGTTTCCATGCGCTCCGAAACGCCGACGGTATCGCAGCGCTCCGCGGAGAGCTGCAGGCGGTGGAGGTTCTTCGCGATCTGCGCGACGACCTCATCCGGGCTCATGCCGTTCGCCGCCGTTTCCGGACCCGCACAGGCGGACGCGAGGCGGTCCGTGAAGTCGGCATAGTGCGCCATGAGCTCCTCGTGGTGTGTTTCGATATAGCTGAAGTCGCCCTCCTTGGCGGCAAATTCCATCTTCCTGGCGAAGTCCGAGACAGACTCCGCGCCGATGAGGGCCGAGGTGCTCTTGAGGGAGTGGGCGTAGATGCCGTAGTCCTTGTAGTCCTTCTTTTCGAAGGTCTCAGTGAGGTTTTTTCTCACCGAAGGGACGTTGTCGAGGTAGAGCCGGCAGTTGGCGTAGACGCCGGCAACGCCGTTCGTCGTGTAGGTGAGCGCCTTTTCAATGCTGATCTCCTCCGGCAGACCGGCGGCCTCCGCCTCGCGCGCCGCCAGGGCGGGTGCGTCCGGCGCGGCGGTCCCGGGCTTGCGCACGAGCTCCTGCGGCAGCCACTGCGCGAGCATTTTTCCCAGCGTGGAACCCGCGATCGGCTTTGAGAGATAGTCGTTGAAGCCGAGCTTGAGATACATCTCGCGCGAGCCGGAAACGGCGTTGGCCGTGAGCGCGATGACCGGGGTCTCGCGGGAGAGCCCGCCGCCGCGCAGACGGCGCAGCGTCTCGACGCCGTCCATCTCCGGCATCATGTGGTCGAGCAAAACAAGATCGTAGTGCGTTTCCTCCGCAAGCTCGACGGCCTGCGCACCGCTGAGCGCGGTCTCGACCTGCACGAGCGTCGGCTCGAGCAGACCTTGCACGACCATGAGGTTCATTTCGTTGTCGTCGACGACAAGGACCTTTGCCTCGGGCGCCGTAATGCTCGCGCGGTAGTTGCCGTTTTCGGAAACGGGCTGGCACTCGAGCCGCGCGGCGAGGTCGCCGATCGGCTTTTTGTCCGCCACCTTCTGGGGTATGTGGACGGTGAAGTTCGAGCCCTTGCCGGATTCGCTCTGCACGTCGATCCTGCCGTTCATGAGGCCGACGAGCTGCCGCGTGATGGCAAGACCGAGGCCGGTACCCTCGATGTTGCGGTTACGCTTGAGTTCCACGCGCTCGAAGGAGTCAAAGAGCTTGTCGATGTCCTCGCTGCGAATGCCATGGCCGGTGTCCTGCACGGAGACGCACAGCTCGATCAGTTCAAAGTCGACGTGCAACCCAGCGTCCCGCGCATTGATGCGCTCAAAGCCGAGCTTGAGGGTGATGCTGCCGCTGTCCGTATATTTGACGGCGTTGGTCATGAGGTTCATGATGATCTGGCGGATGCGGACCTCGTCCCCGAAGAGGGTGCCGGGCAGCTCGGGATCGGCCTCGATGCGCAGCTCCAGCCCCTTGGCGAGCGTGCGGGGGCGGATCATGTTGACGGTGTCGTTGATGAGGGACGAGAGCTGGTAATTGACCGGGACGATCTCCATTTTTCCGGACTCGATCTTGGAAAAATCGAGGATATCGTTGATGAGGGCCAGCAGCGCCCGTCCGGCGCTCTGGATATTCGTCGCGTAGACGAGCGTCGCATCCTCCCTGCTCTCGCGCAGGATCATTTCGTCCATGCCGAGCACGGAATTGAGCGGCGTGCGGATCTCGTGGGACATGTTCGCAAGGAAGGTGGTCTTGGAGCGGTTGGCGGTCTCCGCGGCGTCGCGCGCGACGATGAGCGCCTCGCTCTCCCTCTGCTTTTCCTCCTTGACCTGCTGCAGCTCCTCGATCATCAGCTCCTCGTGCGTAACGTCGTTGATGAAGCAGATGGTGCAGTAGGGGTCGTGGTAGGGGTCGCGGACGACCGTGAAGTCGAGGCGGCAGCTGCGCTGCCCGTCCCGGGTGTCCGCCGTGATGTGGTGCTCGTCCCCGGCGGTGCCGCGCTCGAAGAGCGCCGCGTATTCCGCCTCGGAGAGGTCGAAAAAGGCGGTCATCTCGCTGCCGATGCCGTAGGCGCCGATGTATTTCTGGGCGCTGCCGTTCGAGAGCTTGATGCGGCCGCCGTCATCGAGGATGAGAACCGGCACGCCCGCGAAACGGAAGATGTACTGTCCGAGGTTCTGCGCCGAGATGCTGAAGGCGTTTTGTCTCATTGACACGGAACTGATGATGACATAGGCGGCAAAGGCCCCGTAGCCCGAGGTCGGGATGGAAAGGCGCTCAAGGAAGGTGTCGAAGCAGGCGGACACCAGCATGAAGATTCCCGAGGTGAGCAGGGACAGTATGAGCCGTTTTTCGCGCTCATACTTCGCCCGCCGCCACCAGAACGCGCCGGTAATGTAGATATAGACGACGCACACCCCGATCCAGACATAGTGGAGATAGCGTTCTGGCGTCTGGTTCGGGAAGTAGCAGACGCGGCTGTTGATCATGGTGAAGGTCACATTCTTAGTCTGCCCGTAGGTGACAGTGTCAAAGAGCGTGAAAATGACGAGAAAGACGATCCAGTTGCGCTTGGTCCTTTCGGAGAGGGGTAGCTTGGCAGCGATCGTGAAGAAAATGCTAAGGGTCAGAAGGTAGGTGTGCACGGCGACCGCGCCGATGCCGCGGTGGATCGGCGCGAGCGCGAGCGTGGAAATGCCCATGATCGCGTAGGCCGAGCACCAGAAACAGCAGGAGACGCCCAGCCAGAAGATGCAGAGAGTCAGCCGCGACTTTTCTTCAAGCCGCAGATAGAGATAAGCGAGCACAATCGAAAGCACACCCGCCACAAGCAGGGGCACACTAACCAGAGTCGCCATAGGCTAACCTCCCGCCAGGCCGCGTCCGCGGCCCAAAATTTTTGCGCTCCGCCGACGGAGCGCCGCGCGGGGCGGCTCCCGCCCCCCCGCCAGACTCAGCCGAGCACCCTGCTCAGACGGTGCAGCAGCGTCGCCTTGCCGACAGGCTTGAGGATATAGTCGGCGGGGTGAAAGCTCAGGCACTCAGCCACGCTCTCGGGGTCCGACGCGCTGGTGAGGAAGATAACGGGCACGTCGTTGAGCTTGCCCGTCTGGCGGATGCGTTTGAGGACCGCCGGGCCGTCCATCACGGGCATTTTGTAGTCGAGAAGGATGCAGTCCGGTCTCGCGTATTCAAGAATCTCGAGTGCCTCCTTGCCGGTGTCGGCGCAGCAGACGTTGTAGTCCGTGAGAAGATTTTCCCGCAGAATACTCAAAACCATTTTATCGTCCTCAACGACCAGAAGCCGCTTTTTGTTGTTCGTTTCAGCCATCGTCATTTCCTCCCGCACAGCCAAAGCTTCCATCCCGTCTGGCAAACTCCTGTTTATGTTTCAGAAAAATCTGTGCAAGCGCCAT
>JAKOSQ010000028.1 GCA_029777215.1 Bacillota bacterium | reverse complement strand
CAGCGGATGCAGGAGGAACGCGCGCGGTTGACCATGCGCTCGATCGGGGCTTCGGCACGTTCAACGACGATGCTGTCCTTCGGGAGCAGGACGATGCCGGACATGGTCTTGATGACCGTTCTCTTTTCGGCCTCCTCGCGGGAGATGATCTTGCCCATCATCGGGCCGCCGAGAAGCACGGCGTAATCGTCTGTCTTTGCGCCGCCCGCGAGGCGGATGCACTCGGGGACCGGCGTTCCAAGCGGCACGCGGAGGATGGTCGGCTCGCCGACCTCGCCCGTGACCGTGAGGTATTTGTGGGTAAAGGGGACGCCCTTGCGCGCGTCCGAAATGGCGCAGACTGTGGCAACATTCGACACGACACAGCCAACGTCCATCGGGATGCCGGCGGGCGGAACGACGCGGTGCGTGACCTCATAAACGAGGGTCTGCTCGTCGCCGGCGGGATAGAAGCTTTCCATGAGGTGGAGCTCCACCGGCGCGCCGGCGGCATCAATCGCCTCGCGGAGGGCCTTGACCTCGTCGGCGTAACCGGCCTTGAGGCCGATCGTCACTTGCGGGATGTTGAGCTCTGTTTTGAGCGCCGCGAGCGTTTCGACGATCTGCGGGGCAAAGGTCCGCATGAGGTAGCGGTCCGTGCGCAAAAGCGGCTCGCACTCGGCGCCGTTGACGATGAGATGCTCGATCTCACCCTTATACTTCATATGTGTCGGAAATCCGGCACCGCCGCAGCCGACGACACCCGCCTGAAAAATCTGATCAACGATGCTCATTCTTCCATGCTCGCTTTCTCCCGGTCGATTTCAAGAGAATCGATGATTCCGACGATCGTGGCGTCTATCGGGCAGGCGTCCGAACCGACCGCCTTTCGTGCGGTACTGCCCGTAACTACGAGCACCTGATCGCCGATGCCAGCGCACACGACGTCAGCCGCAACAAAAACAGTTCCGTTACCCTTGGCTGTTTCGGTCTCCTGGACCACCATCAGCTTGAAGCCGGTGAGTCCTTCTTCCTTTTTGGTCGCCCAGACATGGCCGATCACTTTGCAGACGATCATTCAAGTCCTCCTTCGTAAAAGCCTGTTCAAAACGCTTCTCATGCCTGTCCTGCCGCGGAGATCACGGTGGCGCGCATGCGGGTGAGCCGTCTCTATAAAACTAATTTGTTCAATACAAAAAGCGCCCTGAACATTCCTGTTCAGGACGCTTCATCGCATCCATATTCGTGCTCAAAAAAATTTACATTCTGCTACCTCGCAGAACGGCCGTAAACCTGAGCATCGTCATTATAATCTTGTGTGGCTTTGCTGTCAAGCGATTTGATCGGATTTGCGTTTGCTTCGTCGATCTGTTCAAAAGCAAGCGTGATCATCTGGCAAAATAGACAAGAAGTCCCCCTCATTCGGCTGAGGGGGACTTGATTTGTTTCACTCCCGCGAAAGACCTCTTCCGGTAAAGACCGGTCCTGTGATCGACCGCTGTGCGCTCGAGGGGACCTAATCTGATCACCGGGCAACCTGCCCGGTCGAAAAGGAAGATGGGCGAACTGACATTGCCCGCTGCATGGTATTTCCCGGGATAAGTGCATCGCCCGAAAGCTGCGCCGCTTCCGACCGATACAGGCGTTTGGTGCGTGATGCTGCGCCCGGCGCTTGGCCCGGCGTTGTTGAAGCGGCGGCGGCATAACTGCGCCAGCGGCCGCGCATGCGGAAAGGAGAAACTGAAAACCCATTTTCCGCCGCCGTTTTCGCTTCATGGGCGAGCGCGGCTTTGGACGAAACCTCTTCTATAGCGGCTTTTGATGCTCCGCGTCCCTTCGTCGGGACACTGTGCAAAAAAAGAACTGCCGCAGATGAGAAGCTCAATCTGCCACAGCCAGTTATATCTGTGCTACAGGCGCATCCGTTCCCCCGGATGCGAAAAAATGACACGCAAAGTCGGTCTTCTGACTCGCGATAGGAGGAACTGGTCCTCTGCGATCCCGGCCCGCCTTCTCAGGTCTCCCCAATGACGAACTCACGTTTGAGCGCCAGCGACGCCCCGGCGGGATCTCACGCTTACAGTGCTGGTACGTTCCGGACTCCAACCGGATTCCCTCGTCTCCGTGCCTGCCGCTGTTTGAACACGACAGACTTGACACGGAGTCACAATGCGATGTATTCAGTTTTCCTGCGATTATGGTAACACATTCCGCCTGCTTTTGCAAGTGCTATATTTGCAAAAAGTGAGTGTTTTCGACCATTTCCAGACACAATTGCAATTTTGTATTATTCAGCGCGGGCACTTGCGCACTGTAATGTTCTAAAATGTGTAAGTATTCCGTTTTCCTGTAAACCGGCGGCCGATTTTCGCGCGCTTCCGGCGTCCGGCGCGCCCCTTCCCCGCGCTGCCCTTGCCGCGCCGGAGCACGGGAACGCCGCTCCACCGCGCTCAGGCGCCGTAAATGAGCTGTGCAAGCGTCCGGTAGAGCTTTGCGGACTCGACCGGTTTTGTAACATAGCCGTTCATTCCGGCCTGTTTCGCTTCGCGGATGCTCTCTTCAAACGCGTCCGCCGTCATCGCGATGATGGGAACACGGGGCGCGTCCCGCCGTTCCAGCGCGCGGATCGCGCGTGTGGCGCTCTGACCGTCCATCACGGGCATCCGCAGGTCCATGAGCACCGCGTCATAATATCCCTCCGGCGACGCCGAGAAGCGCTCCAGACCCTCCCGGCCGTTTTCGGCGCTGTCGACGAGCATGCCCTTTTCCTTAAGGAGCATGGAGGCGATCTCGGTATTCATTTCGTTGTCCTCGCAGAGCAGGACCCGTTT
>JAKOSQ010000310.1 GCA_029777215.1 Bacillota bacterium | reverse complement strand
TTGTTTCGCTCATGCCGAGCGCCTGTGTGGGTCCTGAAATTTTAGCCATAGATTTGCTCCTTTACATTTGTGGCGATAAAGTCCTGAAAAGCGAATTATTCAGCGCCCTTTTCGAGTGTCGGGAGAATATACTCGACCTCGTTGTGCGGACGCGGGATGACATGGACGGAGATGAGTTCGCCAACGCGCTCAGCTGCTGCTGCGCCTGCGTCGGTTGCTGCCTTGACTGCGCCGACATCGCCGCGGACCATAACGGTGACGAGGCCGCCGCCGACATGGACCTTACCAATGAGTCTGACGTTTGCAGCCTTGACCATGGCATCGGCTGCCTCTACAGATGCGACAAGACCCTTCGTTTCGATCATGCCGAGAGCTTCAGTGATATTGGACATAATAGTTATCCTCCTTTAATGATTCAAAATGCCTGCAGCTTTGCGAGGACCTGCTTTACGATATCCTCGACCTGGTCCGCCGAAACGGCGCCGGTCGCGGCGCAGGGCGCGTCGCCGCATGTGGGAATGCCCTTACGAACGTCTTCCATCTCCTTGAGGCCATAAGCGACATAGCGCTGGTTGAGCAGGAGCATGGGGCTGACGTTTTCGGAAGTTGCGGAGCCGCCAACGGCGCCGCAGCCGAGGGTGAGTGCGGGGGCAAGACCGGTTGTGCAGCCGATGCCGCCGAGGGTGCTGGGGGTGTTGACCATGATGCGGGAGGCGGGAACCCGTCTTGCGAAGTATTCAACGAGCTTGTCGTCGTTCGCGTGCATGGAGAAAGTGTGGCCCGCGCCCATGTGGTTGAGGACCTTGACTGCGAGGTCGCAGGCTTCCTTGTAATCCTTGACCTTGAAATAGGCAAGGATTGGGGCGAGCTTTTCGTTGGAATAGGGGTGGCCCTTGCCGACGCCGTCCTCATGGGCGACGAGGACGCGGGTGCCGGCGGGAACGCCGTCGAGATGTGCGAGCTCGCAGATCTTTTCAACGCTGTGACCGACGATCGCGGGGTTCATGGTGCCGTTGGCGCGGAGGATAAACTTGCCGAGCTTGGCGCACTCTTCGTCAGAGAGGAAGTAAGCGCCCTGCTTTTTGAACTCGGCTTCGACTGCGGGAGCCATGTCCTCGTCGCAGACGATGGACTGCTCGGAGGCGCAGATGAGGCCGTGGTCAAAGGTCTTGGAATCCATGATGCGCTTGACGGCGAGGGGCAGATCGCAGCTGCGGTCGATGTAGGCCGGGCCGTTTCCGGGGCCGACGCCGATCGCGGGGGTGCCGGACTCGTAGGCCGCGCGGACCATTGCGGAGCCGCCGGTCGCGAGGATAAGGTTGACGTCTTTGTGCTTCATGAGGACGTCGGTCGCTTCCATCGTCGGGATGGAGATGCAGGAAACGAGGTCTTCATTGCCGCCGGCGGCCTTGATGGCTTCACGGATGACCTTGACGGTCTCCATGATGCAGCGCAGGGCCGTGGGGTGCGGGGAAAAGACGATCGCGTTGCCCGCCTTGACGGCGATCTCCGCCTTGTAGAAGCAGGTGGACGTGGGGTTCGTGGAGGGGATCAGGCCCGCGATCACGCCGACCGGAACGGCATAAACGCGATACTTGAGCTCATCGTTGTGAGACAGCTCGCCGACGGTCTTCATGTCCTTGATATACTCGTAGACACTCTGGCTGGCGAAGACGTTCTTCATGATCTTGTCTTCGACCGTGCCGAAGTCCGTATCCTCGTGGGCCATCTCCGCCAGACGCTTTGCGTTGCGGACGCCCGCGTCCGCAATGGCCTTGACGATTTTGTCGACCTGTCCCTGGTCCATCAGGGCGATCTCACTCTGCGCCTTCTTGGCGGCGGCGATGAGATCTCTTGTCTCCTGGATGGACAGCAGGTCTTTATCATTTAACTGCATTGCAATATCTCCTATAGGACGAAATATTTAGCTGCTTACTTTTCGCTGCGGAACTTTAAGATCGCGTCGATGAGCTGATCCTTCTGCGCGGAACGAATCTGCTTTCTGGACATGGAGGTGACTCCGATGTCGCGTGCGAGGGTACGCAGATCGATCGTGCGCATTTCTTTCATTTCATCAACGGTCAGGTTTTCCGCGGCTTTCTCAGCAGACACCTTCGCCTCCGCCTCACTGGCTGCGTCCTTCTCCGGTGCTTTGACCGGTTCCGGCGCTTTTTCCGGCTCGGGTTCGGGCTTCGGCGTCTCCGGTTCCGGCGCTTTCGGCGTCGGCTTCGGAGCTGTGGGTTTCGGCGGAGAGGTGGGCGCCTCGGGCTCGCACCCAGAGAGGATTAATTCGACTTCTGCGTGCGGACGGGGGATGACGTGGACCGAGATCAGCTCGCCGACGCGCTCGGCCGCAGCCGCAACCGCATCGACCGACGCCTTGACGTCACCGACATCGCCGCGGACCATGACGGTGACAAGTCCGCCGCCCACGTGCTCTTTGCACTGGAGCGTCACGTTTGCCGCCTTGAGCATGGCGTCCGCGGCTTCGATAGAAGCCACCAGTCCCCGTGTCTCTATCATTCCCAAAGCTAACATATGGTACCTCCGTCTGCGCTCTCCGCAGCTTTTACGGAAAGCGCAAGTTCATCAGATCGTGTGCTGGTCTGCGACAGACTCCACGGCCGCGGCAAAAGCGTCGCAGGCGGACTTGCAGGCAGACTGGCTTCCGGTGAGCAGCGCACCGCCGAAGTTGGTCTCGGACGGAGGCGCATAGAGGACACACATCTTGACGTCGGCTGCCTTGAGCGCAGCATCGATAGCGTAGATAGCTTCAAGCGGAGGAGCGATGAGGTATGCGATCGCTTCGCCTTCGGGAATGCCGCAGCCCTCGGACAGGTAGGAGCCCGTGCGGGAGATGCAGTGTGCGTAATAGCAGATATCGTCCGAATCGTTGGCGGAAACGAAGTGGCAGACGTTCTCGATCATGTCAATGGCAGCTTCGAGACCGGCCTTGGCTTCTGCGGGGTTCGGAGCGGCGAGGATGCCGATGATCTCGCCGGCGAGGAGCGTGTTCGCGTTGGCAGCGCCGGCGTACATACTCTTTGCATAAACGACTTTGCAGTCGGCTTTTTTGGTTGCTTCATCGAGTGCGGTGTAGGTGACATCATCGCAGTCGGCGGAGATGAGGGCCAGAGACTTCTGGTCCGGTGCCAAATTGAGCTCCTTAGCCAGATCCGGAGATACGTTCGGGATAAGGCGGGTAGCCAGCACATGTGCGGGAATAGGATCTCTTTTCATGTTTACCTCCCTGCTTTACAGCTTCAAATCTGTACCGCTAACTTTTTTTTCGAGCATGATCTTAATAATCTCTGCAATATGCGCGCCTGCTTCGGCGGGGTTCGTACCGGCTCTGTGGATGTTGGAGATGACGGTACGGCGTGCTTCGGGCATTCCAACGGTTGCCTTGTAGACGATATATGCGGACATGGACTCCGCGGTGATGAGGCCCGGACGCTCGCCGATGAGGGTGCAGGTGACTTCTGCGCCGGTGATCTCGGAGATCTCATCCATGACTGCGACGCGGCCGTGCTCCACGAAGAAGGGGGTGCCGACGTCGATCTTGTAGCTCTGCAGGCCCTGCATGATCGCGGGAAGTAGGTCGGGGATGTTCGCCGCAACGGAGGCGGAGGACAGGCCGTCTGCAACGTAAATCTGAACGGTCGGGTTCTTCTTGCACTTTTCCTTGATGAGCGCGACGCCCTCCTCAGAGAGCTTGCGGCCCAGGTCAGGACGGGTAAGGAAGATATCCTTGTTCTCACACTGGGTCTTAACGGTCATCAGACCGAGCTTTTCGATAACTTCGGGCTCGACGTCCGTGAAGACGGCATCCTGCGCGGCAGAGTGCGCTGCGCGGAATTCGAGCTGCGGAAGGGTCTTGTAGCGTGCGCCGGCCTTGCCAATACCGAGACGGCAGGGAGCGTTGAACTTGAGCTCGGCGTAATCCTCGCCGTGCTCGGGGTTCTCTACGAGATACTGCTTGCGAATGTCGATCTCAGTGATGTCGGGCAGGCAGCCATCCTCGACCTTCGAGGCGCCGGCTCCGCTCATGGCGCTGACAACTGCGGGTGCCGCGGCGGTGTCGACGTGCATTTCCACGAGGACCTGTTCAATGATCTTCTTGAGTTCTTTTTCATCCATGTTATCCATACCTCCTTTCTTACTTGCTCATAAATACGGATGCGTCGCCGGCCTTTGCGGTTAGCTTTCCGTTCTCGGAGAAGCCCATCTTTTCGAGCCATGCGTCGAATTCCGCTGTCGGTCTCAGACCAAACACCTCGCGCAGTGCGGCTGCCTCATGGAAGCCGGTGCACTGATACATCAGCATGCAGTCATCGCCCTGCGGAACGCCCATGATGTAGTTGCAGCCTGCAGCCACGAGGAGCGTTGCGAGGTTTTCGATGTCGTTCTGGTCCGCCTTCATATGGTTCGTGTAGCAGGCGTCGCAGCCCATCGGGATACCGGTCAGCTTGCCCATGAAGTGATCTTCGAGGCCAG
>JAKOSQ010000309.1 GCA_029777215.1 Bacillota bacterium | reverse complement strand
AGCGCGCGCATCATTTCAGACATCTTGACGCGGTTGTCTTTCTTGGACTCGAGCGTCAGTCGGGAGATATAGGAGTCCTTGCCGACGCGGATGAGGCGCGCGCGGACAGTGCCGCTGACGACGAAGGAGCCACTCATGAGCTCGTCTCCGACGTTCTTTTTGATCTCGTCCGCTTCGCCCGTCATCAGCGCCTCGTTGACCTGGCAGCCGCCATCGACAACGACGGCGTCCGCAAAGACCTGACTGCCGGGCGAGAAGACGACGATGTCGTCGCGGACCGTTTCGTTGATGTCGATGGTCCGGGCCGCGCCGTCGCGCACAACGGTACCCTTTGGGGAGGCGATGATGCTCAGATTATCGAGCGTTTTCTTGGCGCGCAGCTCCTGAATGATGCCGATGAGGATATTGGGGATGACGACGTACATGAACTGTAGGTCGTTCCACGAGCCGACGGCGATGATGCAGCCGGCCAGAATGAAGAAGACGATGTTGAAGTAGGTCAACAGGTTGGATCGGACAATCTGCCCCACGGTCTTGGAGGGCGATTCGATGGCGACGTTGCCGCAGCCGTTGTCGAGACGCTCGGTTGCCTGTGCCGCCGTGAGGCCGCTCTCCGGCGCCGCATAGAGCGGGTCGATCCTGCGTTGCGCCGGCGTCTGGACGGGAGCCATATTCTTTTTTGAGGGTACGCGTCCGGCCATTCGTATTTTTCTCCTGTAAACGATAATAACAGTCTTATTTTAGCACATCCCGCACTTAGATGGAAAACATTTTGTGAAGTTTTGCTTAAAATTTCTTCTACAGCTGAAAATGCCGCCCCGCTTCGGATGATACCCGCTGCGGGACGGCGCTATACGTTCTGCAGATGTCAGTGTTTATCAGACAGCCGATCGGAAATTGAGGAAGATCTGCGCGACCTGCGCGCGCGACGCCCCGCTCTTCGGGGAGAAGCTGCCGTTGCCCATGCCGCTGATCACGCCGGCCTGCTGCAGGGCGTAGACCGCGGCCCTGGCCCCGCTGCTGATCGCGGCGTCGTCCGAAAACGTCGCCTTCGAAACATTCGCGGGGATGGTCTTGCCGGCAAAGCGCGCGTAGTTATAGAGCATGAGGCACATGTCCTCGCGCGTGATCGCCGCGTTGGCGTTGAAGCTCGTGCCGGAGGCGATGCCTGTCAGGTTCGCCCACTGCGCGAAGGCGGTGTAATACTGTCCCGATGCGAGGTCCGAAAAACCGCCGGAATACGCCTTCATGAGGTCGTTGCGGATGTAGCCGGTCACACCGTTGTATTTGATCTGATACCAGTTGGAGCTTGTCCCGAGGACCTGCACGGGCGTGTTTTTGTTCGGGACATAGCCCGCGACCGCCGAGTCCGTGGAGGGACTCTTGCGGATGTTGACGCCGGTGGCGGTGACGAGGCCGACCTTTTCCGCCAGCACGCCGTCGAGTCCGGCGCTGCGGCCGAGTACGGTCACGAACATGCCGCGCGTCATCGCCGTATCCGGCGAGAAGGTCGTCGCGGAGGTGCCGGAGAAGAGGTCCTGCGCATAGGCGTTCGCGACTGCCTTGTAGTACCACGCGCTCTGGCTCACGTCCGTGAACGGGAGGGACGCCGTTGTTTCAAAGGCGGCCTTGAGCGTGTGATTTCCTGCGATGGCGCTGAAGCTGTAGCTCGTCGTCGGCGTGACGGCGGCGCCATCGATCGTCAGCGAGGAGAGCTTATAGCCGCTCGCCGGCGTGATTGTGAAGGTTTTGGAGCTGCCCGCGAGCGCCGTGGTGTTCCCGGAGGGGCTGACGCTGCCGCCGCTGCCGGCGGAGGCCGTGATCGTGTAGAAGGTGCCGACCTTGTAGCTGACGGTCAGCACCGTGCTGTCCCGCATGCCGGTGGCCGAGGCACAGGCCTTGATGGTGGTGTCCTTTGTGAGCGTAATCGCACCCGAATAGACGCTGCTCTCACTTGTCGGCGCAGAGCCGTCGAGCGTGTAGTGGATCGTCGCGCCGGAGGCGGCGCTGAGACTCACGGTCGAGCCAGCGCTGATATAGCCGTCGACATTTGTGCCGCTGACCGACGCCGTCGGCGTAGCGGTCTGCGGGAGGGTGACGGTGT
>JAKOSQ010000308.1 GCA_029777215.1 Bacillota bacterium | reverse complement strand
GATCTGGGAAAATCTCAACGAGCAAAACAAGGTCTCGCTCTTTGTCCGCTTCATCGACATCGAAAGCGGCAGATACGAGAGCCGACTCATCAATAAAAATACGCGGGGGTAATTTTAATAAATGAAAGAATTTGAACTCAAGTACGGCTGCAACCCGAACCAGAAGCCCGCGAAGATCTACATGCGCAACGGCAGCGAGCTGCCGATTGAAATTCTCAACGGCCGTCCCGGTTACATCAACTTTCTCGACGCTTTCAACAGCTGGCAGCTCGTGCGCGAGCTCTCCGACGCGACGCAGACGCCCACGGCGACGAGCTTCAAGCATGTGAGCCCGACGAGCGCGGCGCTCGGCCTGCCGCTCTCAAGGGAACTCAAGCGCGCCTGCTTTGTCGACGACATCGAGGGTCTGGACGACTCTCCCCTCGCCTGCGCCTACGCCCGCGCGCGCGGCACGGACCGCATGTCGAGCTTTGGCGACTGGATCGCGCTGAGCGAAAAGTGCGACCTCGCCACCGCGCAGATCATCAAGCGCGAGGTGTCCGACGGCGTCATTGCCCCGGACTTCACGCCCGAGGCGCTGGAGCTGCTGAAAACGAAGAAAAAGGGCGCCTACAACATTGTCATGATCGACCGCAACTACACCCCGGAGCCGCAGGAGACAAAGCAGGTCTTCGGCATCACCTTCGAGCAGTGCCGCAACAACTTCACGATCAATGAGGCGCTTCTGGAGACTATCGTCACCGAGAACAGGGACCTGCCCGAAACGGCAGTCCGCGATCTCATCGTCTCGCTCATCACCCTCAAATACACGCAGTCGAACTCCGTCTGCTTTGCCGAGGGCGGACAGGCCATCGGCGTCGGTGCAGGCCAGCAGAGCCGCATCCACTGCACCCGTCTCGCCGGCTCGAAGGCCGACAACTGGCACCTCCGCCAGACCCCGTGGGTGCTCGATCTCCCGTTCAAGGACGATCTGCCCCGCGCGGTGCGCGACAACGCCATCGACGTCTACCTCTCGGACGAGGCCGACGACGTGCGCGGCGACGACAACTGGCGTCAGCTCTTCACAAAGCAGCCCGAAAAGCTCACTTACGAGCAAAAGCGCGCCTATCTTGAGAGCCTCTCCGGCGTCTCGCTCGGCTCGGACGCCTTCTTCCCCTTCGGAGACAACATCGTCCGCGCGCGCCGCAGCGGCGTGACCTACATCGCCCAGCCGGGCGGCTCCGTCCGCGACGACGAGGTCATCCGCGCCTGCGACGAGCGGAACATGGTGATGTGCTTTACGGGGATGCGGCTATTTCACCATTAACAGCTCACATCGTGACGGTAAACGACAGGCAGGAGGTTGACATAATGGATATCATGGTTGTCGGCGGCGGGGGCCGCGAACACGCGATCATTTCGGCGCTCAAGAAAAGTGCAGGAGTTGACATAATCTATTGTCTGCCCGGGAACGGCGGCATCGCGGCGGACGCCGTCTGCGTCGATATCGGCGCGAAGGACATCGACGGCATGGTGAAATTCGCCGTTGAGAAAAAAGTCGGCCTCGCCGTCGTCGCGCCGGACGATCCGCTGGTGCTGGGCGCGGTTGACGCTCTCGAGGCCGCGGGTATTCCCTGCTTCGGGCCGGAGAAAAAGGCTGCGATCATCGAGGGCAGCAAGGTCTTTTCGAAGGACCTCATGAAAAAATACGGCATCCCGACCGCCGCCTACGAGGTCTTCACCGACATGGACGCGGCGCTCGCATATGTCAAAACCGCGCCAGTCCCTACCGTCGTCAAGGCGGACGGGCTCGCGCTCGGCAAGGGCGTCGTCATCGCCGAGACCCACGAGGAGGCCGAAGAGGCCGTGCGCTCCATGATGGAGGACCGTGTCTTCGGCGAGAGCGGCGCGCGCGTCGTCATTGAGGAATTTCTGGAGGGGCCAGAGGTCTCCGTCCTCTCGTTTACGGATGGAAAAGCCGTCGTTCCGATGCTCTCGAGCATGGACCACAAGCGCGCGCACGATGGCGACACCGGCCTCAACACCGGCGGCATGGGCACCGTCGCGCCGAACCCGTACTACACGGATGAGATCGCGAAAACCTGCATGGACAGCATCTTCCTGCCGACGATGAAAGCCATGAACGCGGAGGGTCGAACCTTCCGCGGCTGCCTGTATTTTGGTCTTATGTTAACCTCAAAGGGTCCAAAGGTTATTGAGTACAACTGCCGTTTCGGCGACCCCGAGACACAGGTCGTGCTGCCGCTGCTGGAGAGCGATCTTGTTGACATAATGTTTGCAACGCGCAATGGCACGCTCGCGGAGACGGAAGTAAAATTCTCCAAAGGTTCCGCCTGCTGCGTCATCCTCGCAAGCGAGGGCTACCCGCAGAAATACGAAAAGGGCTTCGAGATCACGCTGCCGGAAAAGCTGCCGGCGGACACCCAGGTCTTTGTCGCGGGCGCGAAGCGTGAAAACGGCAGGCTTCTCACAAACGGCGGTCGCGTCCTCGGCGTCACGGCGACGGCGGAGGACCTGCCCGCCGCGATCGACAAAGCCTACGCCGCCGTTCCCCTCGTCCACTTTGACCACTCGTTTTACCGGAAGGACATCGGCCAGAGAGCGCTGAAAGCGTATAAAAAGGAGAAATAAGCCATGGTTTACCGGGTATATGTTGAAAAAAAGTCCTCTGAGGCGCTGGAGGCCAAGGCACTCGCCGCCGACATACGCAATTTTCTCGGCGTGAAGGGACTCGAAAGCCTCCGCATTGTCAACCGCTACGACGTCGAGAACATCACGCCGGAATTATTTGAGCAGTGCAAGCGCGGCATCTTCGCGGAACCCCAGCTCGACCACGTTTCGGACAACCTCCAGAACACGGACGACTGCTGCGTCTTCGCGGTCGAATACCTCCCCGGCCAGTTCGACCAGAGCGCGGATTCCGCCGCCCAGTGCATCCAGATCGTCTCCCAGGGTGAGCGTCCAGCGGTGCGCACCGCTAAAGTTTACATAATTTCTGGTGTTGTCTCCGACGCGGAGTTGACCGCCATCAAAAATTACGTCGTGAACCCGGTCGAAGCGCGGCTCGCCTCGCTCGAACCTTTTGCGACGCTTGAAACAAAGTACGAAATTCCCACCGAGGTCGCGGTGATCGACGGTTTCCGCGCGATGGATGAAGCGGCGCTCGAGGCCTTTCTCGCGGAACAGGGCCTCGCGATGGACATGGGCGATCTGCGCTTTTGCCAGTCCTATTTCAAGGACGAGGACCGCGACCCG
>JAKOSQ010000307.1 GCA_029777215.1 Bacillota bacterium | reverse complement strand
GGGTTAAATCCCCCGTAAAGCCCTGAAAATGGGTTTGCAGAGGCAGCCAACCACCTCGATTTTCATCATTTTTCACTCGTGAAGTGTGAAATGCGGATTTAAAGGTAGTTATTAGAGGTTACCTAAAGAAAAAAGCCGCCTCGGCGGCGCGGGAGGAAAGAGCATGTTCACGGGCTTTACGCAGGAGACAGTTGACTTCATGTGGGGTCTTCGCTTCAACAACGAGAAGAGCTGGTTCGAGGCGCACCGGGAGGAATTCCAGCGCAGTCTCAACGAGCCGATGAAGGCGCTGTGCGACGACATCTTTGCCGCGCTCGACGGCGAGTACCCGGAGCTGGGGCTGCGACACAAGGTTTCGCGCATCTACCGCGACGCGCGCCGGCTGCACGGCGCGGGGCCGTACCGCGATCACCTCTGGTGCTCCTTCGAGCAGCCGACGGAGGAGTTTGCCGCTACGCCGGTGTTCTGGTTTGAACTTTCGCCGGACTCCTGGAGCTATGGCATGGGCTACTACTGCGCGAAGGCCGTCACGATGGCAAAGCACCGCGCCCGCATCGACCGCGACCCGAAGCCGCTGAAAAAGCTGCAAAAGCTGCTCGACGGCCAGAGCGAATTTGTACTCGAGGGTCCGACTTACGCGCGCGCAAAACCCTGCGCCGAAAAGACGCTGACGGACTGGTACAACAAAAAGAACTTTTCGATCTACCACGAGGAAAAGCTCGCGGAGGAGATCTATTCGCCGGTGCTCGAGGAGCGTCTGCTCGCGGGCTACCGTTTCCTCATCCCGTTTTACCGCTATTTTATGACGCTCGACGGCGACGCGGACCCGCGAGAGGCGTAAAAAAAGCGCCGTGCCCGACGGCGCGGCAGAACGGAGGAGCGAATGAAAAAGGAGCGGCTGCGCGACCGGGACCTGCTACTTCTATGCCAAAAATAAGGGCGAGCGGGAGAGCTCAGTCGTGGGCTTCGTCCCGGAAAAGAAGGCCGTCGACCGCGACTTTTTGGCGATCGTCCGTCAAAAGAACGCGCCGGAAGAGAAAAAATGACCGCAAGGCCCCCCGTCTCGCACTTCTTCACAAGACGAGGCTGGCAATCTGCAAAGCGTCCCCGCGCGCCGCGACGATCATGCTGTTGACGCCCGTCTCCGAAACCTCGCCGTAGGTCTTGCGGTAGACGCTGCTCACGAGCCAGACGCCGCCGCTCTTGATGGCCTCGTGCGAGAGCTCGATCTCCTGAAAGCCCTTTGTGAAGAGCTGGGGGAAATGCTCGACCGCGTCCTCAAATTCCGCGATGTGGTCCGCGATGTCCTTTTGCACGAAGACGCTGCCGTGCGCCTCCAGCAACGAGGCGTTCGGCAGAAACAGCCGCCGGAAGGCGTGCGACTTGAACTTCTCCCCACACTGGAAGGAGATTGTCTCGTAAAAGGTGCGCAGAAATGCGTCTATGTCCATCATAAACAGCCTCCGCAGGCGGCGCAGGGCCGCTGAAAAATTTACCTGTATTTTAATCCTTTGTTCGTCAAAAGACAACAGGCATTTCCCGCCCATGAACAAAATTGCAACAAAATCACAGATTTGCTGCAATATCGGACGCCTCCGTGCCGCAAACGGCGAAAGACGCTTGACAGGACTTTGCAGCGCTGTTACAATGAAGAAAACGCCGAGTGATCGGCGCACATACGACAAGACAGGGGTGCCGCCACGCGGCTGAGAAATACCCTATGAACCTGATCCGGATAATGCCGGCGGAGGGAGTCAAACAGCGGACGCGCAGCGTCCGCAAGTGATGATTTTGAACGCCCCCGACCGCAAGGCCGGGGGCGCTTTTGTCTTGCCGCAAAATTTAAAGGAGGCAATTTTTCATGAATGAGACTCAGACCCGAAGCAGGACCCGCGTCCTGACGGAATGCGCGATGATGGTCGCCGTTTCCGTCGTACTGATGCAGATCAAACTCTTTTCCATGCCCTACGGCGGCTCCGTGACACTGTGCTCGATGCTGCCCGTCATCCTCATCTCCTACCGTAACGGCACGAAGTGGGGACTGATGACCGGACTCGTCCTCGCCGTGCTCCAGATGATCACCGGCTGGTATGCGCCCCCGGCGGGGACCTTCCTCGCCTATTTCGGCATGATTTTACTCGACTACGTCCTCGCCTTCACCATGCTCGGCACGGCGAGCTTCTGGGCGAAGCCCTTTAAAAACAAGTACGCTGGCATCGCCGCTGGCACGGCGGTCGTTTGCGTGCTGCGCTTTTGCTGCTCGTTCCTCTCGGGCTTCCTCATCTGGAGCAGCGACGCCCCCATCGGCGAGAGCGCCGTTTGGTACTCCCTCGTATATAACGGCGGCTACATGCTCCCCGAGATGGTGATCACGGTTTCGGCGGCGCTGCTGCTGTACAAGTTCGCCCCCGTCCTTTTCGGCGAGGCGAAGGCCGCGAAGACGGCGCAGGCGGACGTCTGAACACCCCGCGAGGGGTACACTTTTCGATTTTTGTTCCCGTGGGACCGGCCTTTCGACCGGCCCCACGCTTGCTTTTTGTCAGGGGCTGTGCTAACATGTGTGATAAATTCAATTTTTTCCGCCGCCCTGCGGCGGAAGGATCGCGTGGTGAAAACAATGTCTGATATCACAAAGCATGCGCTCGCGGCCTCTCTCAAAAAGCTGCTCGCGAAAAAACCCATCGACAAGATCACGGTCAAGGACATCGTTGAGGACTGCGGCGTGAACCGGCACACCTTTTACTATCACTTCCAGGACATTTACGAACTCATCGAATGGTTCTGTTACGACGAGGCCGAGCACATCATCGGCAGCCACAAGACCTTCGACACCTGGAAGACCGGCTTCCACGATCTCTACGTCTACCTCCAGCAGAACCGCGACATCGTGATGAACGCCTACAACTCCAACTACCGCAACTACCTCGAAAAATACATCGTCAGTCTCGTACGCCCCTACATTGCGGACTTCCTCCGCATCCAGAGCGAGGGAATGAACCTCACGGAGGAAAAGCTCGACTTCATCGCCGACACCTACACCTTCGGCATTGTGAGCCTTTCAATGGACTGGATCGCCAATGAAATGTCCGAGCGCTACGGAAACTCGATGACCTTTTTCCTCGAACTGCTCGACGGCAGCATGAAGCACACCCTTGAAAAGATCGCCGGCGAGGCGAATGACGACGGGAACGATCCAGACGGCGCCAAGTGAGCGTCCGGACCGTTCCTGCGCTGCCTTTCGGCCCATTGCGCCACTTTTGCGAAAGTGGCGCATTTTTTGCCGCTTTCACGCCGCGCGGCGCAATTTGCGCCAAAAAGCCGGACAAGGCGAAAATTGAACCAAAAGCACGGCCCGTGGTGAATTTTTCTCCACGGGCATTCTTTTGCCCCTTTCCAATTTAAAAGGCGGGCGTTATGGTGGTCCTACTGTCCAAAGCTGCCCGAACGCGCAGGCTCAAGCTTCTGTGGCTCGGCGCGCCGGCGGCTTTACACGTCCCACGTTCCCCGGATGAAAAATGGAAAAGAGGAGTAACACACATGCGCTTTGCACGATTTATCGTCAAAAAAAGAGGACTCATTCTTGCCATTGCCGTTGTACTCGCAGTGCTGTCCGTTTTCGGACTCATGGCCACGAAGATCAATTACGATATTCTGACCTACCTGCCGAGCGACCTCAACTCGATCGTCGGCGAGAAGGCGCTCGACGAGGACTTCCACATCGCGTCAACCGCGATGGTCACGGTCGAGGGCATGTCGAACAACGACATTTTAAAACTCAAGGAGGAGTTCAAACAGATCGACGGCGTCAACAAGGTCTACTGGATCGATGACGTCGCGAACCTCAGCATTCCCAAGGAGATGCTGCCGGAGGACCTCAAAAACACGTTCTACGGCAAGGACTCCACCCTCATCATCGTCACCTTTGATGGCTCGACCTCGTCGGAATCCACGATGAGCGCCATCAGCCAGATGAAAAAGCTCCTGCAGAAGGACTGCCTCATCGGCGGCATGTCCGCCGTCGCGGAGGACACCCGCGATCTCACCGACAGCCAGGTTCCGATCTACATTCTGATCGCGGTCATTCTGGTGCTGATCGTGCTGTTCCTCGGCGTCGAGTCGAACGTCACGCCGTTTCTCATCGTTCTCGGCATCGGCTTCGCTGTGCTCTACAACTTCGGCTCTAACGTGCTGCTCGGTCAGATCTCCTACGTCACCGAGTCGCTGGCGGCGGTGCTGCAGCTCGGCGTCACAATGGACTTTTCGATCTTCCTCATCCACCGCTACGAGGACGAAAAGCTTCGCCTCGGCGACAAGGACGAGGCGATGGCCGTCGCGCTCTCGCGCAGCTTCGTTTCGATCTTCGGCAGCTCGCTGACCGCGATCGCGGGCTTTTTGGCCCTGTGCACGATGTCCCTGACTCTCGGCTATGACATCGGCATTGTCATGGCAAAGGGCGTTTTCCTCGGCGTTGTCTGCACGTTTACGATTTTGCCGTCCCTGCTGCTCATCTTTGACGGCGTCTCGGAAAAGCACAAGCACAAGACGCTCATCCGTCCGCTCACGAAGACCTCGCATTTCATCGTCGACCACCACGTTGCGATCCTGCTCGTCTTCATCGCTGTGCTCATCCCGTTTATCTACGGCAAGTACCACGTCAAGGAATACTACAACCTCATCCAGTCGCTGCCGTCCGACCTCGTTTCCGTCCAGGGAACGAACCGCCTCAAGGACGACTATGGCATGCAGGCCACTGACTTCATCCTCGTCGACGAAAACCTCAAGTCGAGCGACGTCGTGAAGCTGACGAACGAAATCGAGAAGATCGACGGCGTCAGCCTCGCCGTGGGCTACAAGGACTATGTCGGCGGCGAAATCCCGTCCGACGTCATCCCGGACGACATCCGCAGCCTCTTCGTCTCCGGCGGCCGCCAGCTCATCATCGTCAATTCCGAGTACATCCCGGCCTCCGACGAGCAGAACGCCCAGCTCGAAAAGATCGACGGCATCGTGAAAAAATACGATGCAAACGCCCTCATTACCGGCGAAGCGCCGATGAACAAGGACCTCGTCACGATCGCGGGCGTCGACTTTAAAAACGTCGACACAGCCTCGATCATCGCGGTCTTTATCATCATCGCGCTGATCTTCCGCTCGGTCGCCCTGCCGGTGATCCTCGTCGCCGCCATCGAGTCCGCCGTCATGATCAACATGGGCATCCCGTACTTCACCGGCTCGACGCTGCCCTTCATCGCGGGCATCGTAATCGGCACCATCCAGCTCGGCTCGACGATCAACTACGCGATCCTGCTCACAAACCGCTACCGCGAGGAGCTCATTTGCGGCTGCGATGCCAAAGAGGCCACCCGCCGCGCGGTCGAAGTCTCGTCCCGCTCCATTTTCTCGAGCGGCCTCGCGTTTTTCGCCGCGACCTTCGGCGTCTCGGTCTACTCGAACGTCGACCTCATCAAGAGCCTGTGCCTGCTGATCGCCCGCGGCGCTGTGATCAGCATGTTCGTCATCAT
>JAKOSQ010000306.1 GCA_029777215.1 Bacillota bacterium | reverse complement strand
TCTCCCCTGTCGGATGCTGCTCAGACCTTGAGCTCCGGACGGGATGTGTCCAGAAGGCCCCGATATTTTGCGAGGACGGGTCTGACCTCGCCGTCCAGAAATTCCGTCACCTGCTGCGGCGCGCGGCCGACGTAGGCGCGCGCGTCGAGGTGAGCGCTGATCTCCGCCTCCGTGAGGCCAAAGGCGGGGTCTCCGGCGATGCGGGTCACCAAATCGTTTGGCAGCCCCTCCTCCTTCACGACCGCGCCGGCAGCGATGGAGTGGACGCGGATGCGCTCGTGCAGCGCCTGCCGGTCGCCGCCGCGCTTGACGGCGTCCATCATGATATTTTCCGTCGCCATGAAGGGCAGCTCGTTTTGGATGTGGGCGGCGATCACCTTTGGATAGACCTTGATGCCGGAGGCAACATTTTCGTAGATGTTCAAAATGGCGTCCACCGCGAGGAAAGCCTCCGGGATAGAGATGCGCTTGTTCGCAGAGTCGTCGAGCGTGCGCTCGAACCACTGATTGTAGGCGGTCATTGCGGGGTTCTCGGCGTCGAGAATGACGTAACGTGCAAGCGAGCAGATGCGCTCGCAGCGCATGGGGTTGCGCTTGTAGGGCATCGCGGACGAGCCGATCTGGTTTTGCTCAAACGGCTCCTCGCACTCCTTGAGGTGCGATAAAAGACGCATGTCGGTGGCAAATTTGCCGGCGCTCTGGGCGATGCCGGAGAGGGTCGACAAAACCAGTGCGTCCGTCTTGCGGGAGTATGTCTGGCCTGAAACGGGGACGCAGGCCGGAAAACCCATTTCCTCGGCGATCATCTGCTCGAGCTGCCTACACTTTTCGTCGTCGCCGTCGAAGAGCTCCAGGAAGCTTGCCTGCGTGCCGGTCGTACCCTTGGAGCCTAAAAGCTTCAGCGTAGAGATGCGGTAGTCGACCTCCGCGAGGTCCACCAAAAGGTCGTTTATCCACAGCGTCGCGCGCTTGCCGACGGTCGTGAGCTGGGCGGGCTGAAAGTGCGTGAAGCCGAGGGTCGGAACGTCCTTATAGGTGTCCGCGAAAACGGAGAGCCGGTCGATCGTGTTGACGAGCTCCCTGCGGACGAGCTCGAGGCCCTCCTTCATCAGAATGATATCGGTGTTGTCGCCGACATAGCAGCTCGTCGCGCCGAGGTGGATGATCGGCATGGCCTTCGGACACTGGCGGCCGTAGGCGTGGACGTGGGCCATGACGTCGTGACGGAGCTTCTTTTCCATTTCGGCGGCGTATTCGTAGTCGACCTCGTCGCGGTGGACCTCCATCTCGTCGATCTGCTCCTGCGTGACGGGCAGACCAAGCTTCATCTCCGCGCGCGCAAGCGCGATCCAGAGTCGGTGCCAGGTCGTGAACTTCTTGTCCGGGGAGAAAATATACTGCATCTCAGCGCTCGCATAGCGGGAGCACAGGGGGCTTTCGTAGGTATTCTTCGTCATCTTTAGGTTCCTTTCCTTAGTGTGCTGCGCGGCATGGCGGGCAAGCCGCAAAATCGGGCGGCAGACCTGCCGTCCCCTCAACGCGAAAAAGAGCTGCCGCAAATTGCCTGCGGCAGCTCTATTGTATTATTCCTGGAGGAATTTTTCAAGTCTGTTGAGGCCCTCGCGGATATTTTCCATGGAGGCCGCGTAGGTCCAGCGGACGAAGCCGGGTGCGCCGAAGCCAGAGCACGGCACCACGGCGACGTGGCCCTTCTCCAGAAACGCGACCGCGAAGTCGTCGTCGTTTTCAATGAGCTTGCCGCCGAGGGTGCGGCCAATCAGCTCGCGAATGTTCATCATGACGTAAAATGCGCCGTCGGGCATGATGCAGCTCACGCCGGGGATCTGGTTCATGCGCTCGACGATGTAGTTGCGACGAACCTCAAAGACCTTGCGCATGGCCTCCGTCCCGTCCTGCGGGCCGGAGAGCGCTTCGATCGCGGCGTACTGGTTCATGGTGCCGGGCGCGCCGGTGGAGTGGCTGAGGTAGTTTGCCATGACCTTCGAAATCTGCTTGCTCGCGGCGGCGTAGCCGATGCGCCAGCCGGTCATCGCGTAGGACTTCGAAACGCCGTTGACGAGGATCGTGCGGTCAAAGGCATCCTGCGAGACGGAGCCAAAGCTCGTGAACTTCTTGTCGTCGTAGACGAGGCTGAAATAGATCTCGTCCGAGATGACGTAGAGGTCGTATTTCTTGCAGACCTCGGCAATGCCCTCAAGCTCCTCGCGGGTGTAGAGCATGCCCGTCGGGTTCGAGGGGTTGTTGAGAATGATTGCCTTGGTGTGCTTGCTGATGGCGTTTTCAAGCTGGGCGGGCGTGACCTTGAAGTCCTGGTCCTCCCCCGCCGAAACGATGACCGGGTTGCCGCCGGCCATGCGGATCATTTCGTAGTAGCTGACCCAGTAGGGCGCAGGCAGGATGACCTCATCCCCGTGGTTGAGGATGGCCATGAGCGCGATGTAGACGCTGTGCTTTGCGCCGCTCGCGATGGTGATCTGGGTGTAGTCGTAATCGTAGTTCAGGTCGAGCTTGAGCCGCGCGGCAACGGCCTTGCGCAGGTCCATGATTCCGGCGGCGGGGGTATATTTCGTTTTGCCCTCCTCGATCGCGCGGATCGCGGCGGCCTTTATGTTATCGGGAGTGTCGAAGTCCGGCTCGCCGGTACCGAAGCCGATAACGTCCAGTC
>JAKOSQ010000305.1 GCA_029777215.1 Bacillota bacterium | reverse complement strand
CTCTGGGAGTAGTAGACCGCGTCGTGCGGGGCCATGTAGCCCGGCAGCGGGTCGCCGCTGCCGGAGGAAAAGCAGTAGACCAGATACAGCACGAGCAGCCCGAGCAGCGCGATGCAGCCGACAGGCGTGATCTTCCGCGCAATCTCAAGTCCGGGGTTGACCGTCGGCTTTTTGAGCGGCGCGGCGTTTTCGTTGTCCGTCTCCGGGGCGTTGTTTTCGGCCATGCGTTCTCCTCCTTAAAAAAGGGGCCGGCCTCGGCCGGCCCCTTCGCCTTTTTAGAATTTAATGCGGCTGCCGATATAGGCGGGCAGCTCCTCGATCTTCATGCGGACCTGTTCCATGCTGTCGCGCTCGCGGACCGTCACGCAGCCGTCGGCCGGGATGCCCTTGGCCTCGTCGCCGACAGTGTCAAAGTCGAGCGTCACGCAAAACGGCGTGCCGACCTCGTCCTGACGGCGATAGCGCTTGCCGATGGAGCCGGCGTCGTCGTATTCGCAGGGGAAATATTTCTGCAGGTCCTGATAGACCTTCGTCGCGGGCTCGGCGAGCTTTTTCGACAGCGGCAGCACCGCGCACTTGATCGGCGCGAGCGCCGGATGCAGGTGCAGCACGGTGCGGACGTCGTCCTTGCCGTCCTTGTCCTGACCGACGACCTCTTCGTCGTAGGCGTCGACGAGGAAGGCGAGCGTTACGCGGTCCGCGCCCAGCGACGGCTCGATGACATAGGGGATGTAGTGCTCGTTCTTCTCCTGATCGTAGTAGCTCATCTCCTGCCCGGAGCACTTCTGGTGCTGGGTGAGGTCGTAGTCCGTGCGGTCCGCGATGCCCCAGAGCTCGCCCCAGCCAAACGGGAACAGATACTCAAAGTCGGTCGTCGCCTTGGAATAGAAGCTCAGCTCCTCCTTTTCGTGGTCGCGCAGGCGGAGATTGCCCTCCGTCATGCCGAGGGAGAGCAGCCAGTCGCGGCAGAAGCTGCGCCAGTATTCAAACCACTCAAGGTCGCTGCCCGGCTCGCAGAAGAATTCGAGCTCCATCTGCTCGAACTCGCGGATGCGGAAAATGAAGTTGCCCGGCGTGATCTCATTGCGGAAGCTCTTGCCGACCTGACACACGCCGAAGGGGATCTTGCGGCGGGTGGTGCGCTGGATGTTGTTGAAGTTCACAAAAATGCCCTGTGCGGTCTCGGGGCGAAGATAGATATCGGTGGAGGTGTCCTCGGTGACGCCCTGATGCGTCTTGAACATGAGGTTGAACTTGCGGATGTCCGTGAAATCGGACTTGCCGCAGCCCGGGCAGGGAATCTGGTTTTCGCGGATGAAGGCGACGAGCTCGTCGTTCGACATGGCCTCGACGTTGACGCCCTCGCGCGGATTTTCCTGCAGCCAGCCCTCGATGAGCTTGTCGGCGCGGTGGCGCATTTTGCAGGCCTTGCAGTCGATGAGCGGGTCGTTGAAGGTCGTGACATGGCCGGAGGCCACCCAGACCTGCGGGTTCATGAGGATCGCCGCGTCGAGGCCGACGTTGTGCGGGCTCTCCTGCACAAACTTCTGCCACCACGCGCGCTTGATGTTGTTTTTGAGCTCCACGCCGAGGGGGCCGTAGTCCCAGCTGTTGGCAAGACCGCCGTAGATCTCGGAGCCGGCGTAGATGATGCCGCGGTTCTTGCACAGAGCCACGAGCTTGTCCATCGTTTTCTGCTTGTTGTCCATATTTTAATCTCCTTGTCCCGTGGCTGGCTGCCACAGGTGTTTATTTCAAACGGCAGTTGCCGTTTGTTTTCACTTCTTTTTCAGCTTTCGCTTGACGCCGTCAGGGCCGACAACATAGGTGTTATCGAGCGTCGCCTCCGCGCCGCGCTTCCAGTCCGCGAGGTATTCCTTTCGCAGAGCAGCGCGCTCACTCTGTTCCGCGGCGGTCAGCTCCCGCTCGCGGGAGAGGCGGGTCAGCTCGCTGATGCGGTCCATTTTTGCCTGTTCCATTTAGATTGCTCCTTTTGCGCTCAGTTGCGGAGACTCTGCAGCGGCGCGGGGATGCGCCCGCCGCGCAGAATGAATTCCGCCGGCGAGCAGGTATTGACCGGCATGACCGGCGCTTCGCCCAGCAGGCCGCCGAAGGAGACCATGTCGCCGACGGACTTGCCCGGCACCGGGATGACGCGCACGGCGGTGGTCTTGGAGTTCACCATGCCGATGGCGGCCTCGTCCGCGATGATGCCCGCGATCGTCTCCGCCGGGGTGTCGCCCGGAATGGCGATCATGTCAAGGCCGACCGAGCACACGCAGGTCATGGCCTCGAGCTTTTCGATCGTGAGCCGTCCGGCCCTGGCGGCAGCGATCATGCCCGCGTCCTCCGACACCGGGATGAACGCGCCCGAGAGCCCGCCAACGCTGGAGGAGGCCATGAGGCCGCCCTTTTTGACGGCGTCGTTCAAAAGCGCGAGCGCGGCGGTCGTGCCCGGCGCGCCAACGGACGAAAGGCCCAGCTCCTCGAGGATATCCGCGACCGAGTCACCGATCGTGGCGGTCGGCGCGAGGGAAAGATCAACAATGCCGAAAGGCACGCCGAGGCGGTTTGAGGCCTCCTGCGCGACGAGCTGGCCGACGCGCGTGATGCGGAAAGCAGTTTTTTTGATGGTTTCGGCGGCGACGTCCAGCGGCGCGCCCTTGGCCGATTTGAGTGCCTGACACACAACGCCGGGGCCGGAGACGCCGACGTTGATCTCGCACTCCGGCTCGCCCACGCCGTGGAACGCGCCCGCCATGAAGGGGTTGTCCTCGACAGCGTTACAGAAAACGACGAGCTTGGCGCAGCCGAGGCCGCCCTGATGCTTTGTTAGCTCGGCAGTCTTTTTGACCGTCTCGCCCATGAGGCGCACGGCGTCCATGTTGACGCCCGCGCGCGTCGTGCCGACGTTGACGGACGAGCAGACGAGCTCCGTCTCCGCGAGCGCCTCGGGGATGCTGCGGATGAGCCGCTCGTCCCCGACCGTGAAGCCCTTTTGCACCAGCGCGGAGTAGCCGCCGAGGAAGTCGACCCCGACCTCCTTCGCCGCGCGGTCGAGGGCCTTGGCAAAGGGGACGTAGTCGTTTGCTTCGCAGCACTCTGCGACGAGGGAAATCGGCGTCACGGAGATGCGCTTGTTGACGATGGGGATGCCGAATTCACGCTCGATGGCCTCGCCGGTTCGGACAAGGTCGCCGGCCTTGCGGCAGATCTTGTCATAGATTTTGTCGCAGCTTTTATTCATGTCCGCGCAGCCGCAGTCGCGCAGGGAGATGCCCATGGTGATCGTGCGCACGTCGAGGTGCTGCTGGTCGATCATTTCGATGGTCTGCAGAATTTCGCCTTTATTGATCATGTCGCACCCCGCTCATATTCTGTGCATCGCGTTGAATATTTCTTCGCGCTGGATGCGGATGGTGAGGTCCATGTCGGTCCCGAGCTGTGTGAGGCGCTCGGAGAGCGTTTCAAAGGGGGCGCTGCTCTGCGTCATGTCCACCTGCATGATCATGGTGAAGCTCTCCTGAAAGAGGGTCTGGCTGATGTCGAGAATGTTGACGTTCTGCTCCGAGAGCAGCACGCAGACGGCGGCGATGATGCCGACCTTGTCCTTGCCGATGACGGTGATGAATGCGCGCATAAAATTTTTCCTCCGTGTTATAACGCCGCCTTGCGGCAGATTGCGGGCAGTGCCCGTTTTTTCAGTCCGAAGCGCCCAGCTCGTCGAGCGTGCGCTCGAAGGCGGGCATGCAGTTTTTGAGAAAATAGTCGACCTCCGGCAGTGGGCTCTCCCGCAGCGCCGCGAGGGTCTGGCGCTCGGCGGAGGCAAACTCGCTGTTTCCGGCCTTGCGCTCCTCGACGCACTTGATATAGGCCGAAAGCTTGTCCGCCGCCTTGACACAGGCGCGGACGTCCGGGTCCGTCTCCAGCAAAAGCGGCTCGTAAGCCCCGCGCAGCTCCGGCGGCAGCAGGGACAGCAGCCGCTCGCTCGCCTTTTGCTCGATATCCTTGTAGGACTTGCGGATGGCCTCGTCGTGATACTTGATTGGCGTCGGCAGATCGCCCGTGATGATCTCGGAGGCGTCGTGGTAGAGGGCGGCGGCGGCGCAGCGGTCGGGGTCGAGGTCCTTGCCGTAGACCTCCCGGCCGATGACAGCCAGCGCGTGCGCGAGCACCGCGACCATGTGACTGTGCTCCTGCACGTTTTCCGTCTCGCTGTTGCGCATGAGCCCCCAGCGGCCAATGTGCCGCATGCGCGAGATGAGGGCGAAAAAGCTGCTTTCCATGTTTGTTCCGTCGCTTTCTTTCCGAAGATAGGTTAAGTTTTAGTTTATCACAAGCCCGCGGAAAAGTAAATTCCCTTTTGCCCCTTCCCGCGATTGACACGGCGCTTTTTCGGGCCTAAAATGGCGGTATCACTTATTTTTTGGGAGAGTGGACTATGTACCGTTTTGAATGCGATTACACCGAGGGCGCGCACCCGAAAATTCTCGAGGCGCTCGCGGCGACAAACCTCGAGCAGACGCCTGGCTACGGCGAGGACAGCCACTGCGCGAACGCGCGGCGGCTCATTCGCGAGGCCTGCCAAGACCCGGAGATGGATGTCCACTTCCTCGTCGGCGGCACGCAGACGAACACGACCGTGATTGCGTCCATTCTGCGCCCGTGGCAGGGCGCGCTCTGCGCGGACACGGGCCACATCGCCGGTCACGAGTCCGGCGCGATCGAGGCGACCGGCCACAAGGTCCTCCCCATCCCGACAGCAGACGGCAAGATCAGCGCCGAGCAGGTCCGCGCGCTCGTCGAGGCGCACTGGGCGG
>JAKOSQ010000304.1 GCA_029777215.1 Bacillota bacterium | reverse complement strand
GGCCCGGCAGCGCGATGCCGCCCGCGAGAAAGGCCGCCGAGAGCGTCAGCGTGACGGCGGGGCGGTCAAAGTAGTCGAGCAGCGCCGTCAAACACAGAGCCACGAGCAGCGGCACAACGCCCCGCCCGAGTGCGGGCAGCGCGAAACAGGCCGCCGTGCAGCAGACATAGACCACCGCCCGGTCGATCAGGCCCTCTTTTCCCACAGCGCCGCCCCCTTCGTTTTTTCTCAGTTTATCATGTCGTTTTTCCCTTGGCAATAAAACCGCGAAAAATGTGACGTTTGTCATCTTCCTATCTGACGCGGGACACTGGCGCAGTCTGCCGCCGCGCGGTACAATAACGGCAGAAAACACAAGGAGGGACTGTTCAATGGTTATCAGCGTCAAAGACCTCGTCAAGCGCTACGGCGAGCTCGTCGCGCTCGACCACCTCGATCTGGAGGTGCGCGAGGGCGAAATTCTCGGGTTGCTCGGCCCGAACGGCAGCGGCAAAACGACCGCCATCAACTGCATTCTCTCGCTTCTCAATTACAACAAGGGCGAGATTCGCGTCTTCGACCGGCCCATGGCCCCGGACGCCTACGACAGCAAGCGCGACATCGGCGTCATCATGCAGAACGTCGCCGTTTTCGACGAGCTGACCGTGTGGGAAAACGTCCACTACTTCTGCGGCCTTTACATCTCGGATAAGGAGAAGTGCCGGCAGCTCACGGACGAGGCCATCGACTTTGTGGGCTTAAACGACTTCAAAAAATTCTACCCCAAGAAGCTCTCCGGCGGTTTGCTGCGCCGCCTCAACATCGCCTGCGGCATCGCGCACAAGCCGAAGCTCATCATTCTCGACGAGCCGACCGTCGCCGTCGACCCGCAGAGCCGCAACAACATTCTCGAGGGCATCGAGCGCCTCAACCGCGAGGGCGCGACCGTCGTCTACACCTCGCACTACATGGAGGAGGTCGAGCAGATTTGCTCGCGCATCGTGATCCTCGACAAGGGCCGCGTGATCGCGGACGGTACCAAGGAGGCGCTCAAGGACATGATCTCCCTCGGCGAGAAGATCACGGTCGAGACAAGCGCGCTCACGGACGCGCAGCTTTTAGCGCTGCGCGCGCTGCCGGGCGTTGAGAGCGCCGCCTTCGACGGGCGGGAGCTGCACATCGCGTCCGGCAAGGGCCGGAGCAATCTCGAGGCCGTGCTGGACTTCCTCAAGAAAAACACCGTCTCCTACGGCCGCATCTACTCCGAGATGCCGACGCTCAGCGACGTCTTCCTCGAGCTGACCGGCAAGGACCTGCGGGATTAAGGGGGCAGCCATGTTTGCACACATTTTCACAAACCGGCTCCGCTGCCTCACGCGGGACCGCATCACCGTCTTCTGGACGATGCTCTTTCCGATCATTCTGGCGCTCTTTTTTAACGCCGCGCTGCGGAACATTGACAAGGCCGAGAGCTTCAGCCCCGTCGCGGCGGCGGTCGTGGACGACGCGGCCTACCGGAGTGACGACGCCTTCCGCGCGGCGCTCGCGGGTGTCTCGACCGGAGACGGGCGGCTGTTTGACCTCACCGTCACAACAAAGGACGAGGCGCAGACGCTTTTGCGCTCCGGCAAAATTTACGGCTATTACGAGGCGGGCAGTCCCGTTTCGCTGACTGTCGGCGCCTCCGGCTTTGAGTCGAGTCTGATGCAGACCTTCGCGGACAGCTATCTCCAGATGAGCGCTGCCGCCAAGGACATTCTCACGGCCGACCCCGCCGCCGCGCCAAAGCTCGCGCAGGCCGCTCAGGCCCAGGCCGACCGCCTCCGCGACGTCCCGGTCTCGCGCGCCGCGGCGGACAGCTCGCTGGCCTATTTCTACGCGCTCATCGCGATGGCCTGTCTCTACACGGGCTTCTGGGGCGTGCGCGAGGTGACGGACATCCAGGCCGACCTCTCGCCGCGCGCCGCGCGCGTGAACGTCGCGCCGGTCAAAAAGAGCCGGGCGTTTTTTGCGAGCATGACGCCGGTCTGCAGGTCCTCGCTGCCCCGGACGACCGCCGCGAGGAACGCGCCGCCGGAGAGACCCAGCAGGCAGCCGACGAGGGAGGTCAGAACGACGAGCCCCGCGCGCGCGCCGAAGTCGATGCCGAGGACAAAGCGCAGAAACGCGAGCAGCAGGAGGTTTTCCGCAAAGCTCAGCACAAACGAAGCCGACATGCTCGCGAAAAACGCCTTGCTCTTTTTGACCGGCGCGACGGTCACGCGCGCGGCGCGCGGCGAGAGGTCGGCCTGAATGTCCGTC
>JAKOSQ010000303.1 GCA_029777215.1 Bacillota bacterium | reverse complement strand
CCGACGTTCCTCGCCTTCGCCTCCGCGACGATCTTGTCGGCGGCGCGTTCCATGTTGTGCTCCGTGAGCGTCCAAGCGTCGCCCGTGAGCATTTGCAGCTCGTCCGAAACGGCGAGACCGACGCGGGCGTCGCCAAAGTCGATGGCCATGATGCGCATAGGTGCTCTCCTCTCAGTTTGCCCTTGCGGCGTTGAGTACGCGCCGCGTGAGCTTTTGCAGCAGCGGCAGAACCGCAAGGTACACGGCAATGTTAAAGCCGCACTGCGGTAGACGCGCCGCGAGCATGGCGGGATAAGGCGAGTGGTTGAGCAGGCACAGCCAGAAGCTCTGCAGAAACAGGCTCAGCCCAACGCAGCACACGAGCGTGCACAAAACGATGTGCGGGAAAAAGCGCGGGCTCTCGCGGTGCAGAAACAGCCCGAAGACGACGCCCAGCAGGATCGCCGTGAGCGTGATCGGCGGGTAGAAGCCGTAGGGCGAGAGAAAGGTGCCGAGCACGTCGGCAAGCCCGCCGGCAGCGCCGGCCCAGACGGGGCCGTAGAGCATGCCGCACACGGCCAGCGGAATGAAACCGAAGCCCACGCGCAGCAGCGGCGTGTTGAAGGAACAAAAACGTTCGAGAACGATCTGGATGGCGACCAGTGCCGCCACACGGCAGAGCGTTTGCAGAGAGGTGTTTTTCAATTGTACTTCCTTTCGTGTTCAGCCTACGAAAGGAGACGGCGCTCCGTTCGTGGCACAGCGGATTTGGATAAGGCACCGCAGGGCGCTCGCCCTTTCGTCAGACAGCAAATCCCGTCTGCCTGCACTTAACGCGCCAGATCCTACTCTGACCAATGTTCAATTGAGCGCCGCTATCACCTGCTTTACATTTATAATATAAGCTCCGCGCGGGGAGGGACGGCACGCCCGAAAGCGCGCCGGGAAAGATCGAAGGATACTATCTGCCGAAGCAGGCCCGGACGCGGCCCGCAGTGTACAGTGAGCCGACGGAGCAGACCATGCCGTCCGTCCCGGCGCGGGAGAGCGCCGTTTTGACGCCGTCCTCGATCGTCTGACAGGCCGTGACGGGCTTGCCGAAGCGGGAAAGGTGTTCCGCGAGCAATTCAGCCGGGAGCGCGCGGGGGTTGTCGGGCGCGATCGTGACGTATTCGTCCGCGAGGGGGTCGAGGATATCCGCGAGCCGCGCGTAGTCCTTGTCGGCCAGCACACCGATCAGCAGCACACGCCGCTGGTCGGGGAAGTAGACGCGGAGATTTTCCGCGACCGTTTCGGCGCACTGGGGGTTGTGCCCGCCGTCGACGACGAAGTACGGCGTATCGGACAAAATTTCAAAGCGCGCGGGCCAGACGACGGACGAAAGACCGTCTCTGACCGCCTCGTCCGAAATGGCGAGGCCGCTTTGCCGCAGCGTGGCGACCGTGTCGAGGGCGACGGCGGCGTTTTTGAGCTGGTGCCGGCCCAGCAGGGGCAGGCGCAGGTCCGAAAAGCTATTATAGGAAAAGCTTTGGCCCGCGCGGCTGTTGTCCAGCGGGACGAGACGGGTGAAATCGGAAAAAACGAGGGGCGAACCGGTCTCGCCGGCTTTTTTTTCGAAGACGGCGCGGACGCTTGCGGGCAGATCGTAGCAGACGGCGGGGCGGCCCGGCTTGAGGATACCGGCTTTTTCAGCGGCGATCTTTTCGACGGTGTCGCCGAGCTCCTTCGTGTGGTCGAGGCCGATGTTCATGATAACGGAGCAGACCGGCGAGGCGATGACGTTCGTAGAGTCGAGCCGGCCGCCGAGACCGGTTTCCAGAACGACGGCGCCGCAGCCGTGCCGCCGGAAAAATTCCATCGCGACGGCGGTGACAAGCTCAAACTCGGTCGGGCGGTCGACCATTTCGAGCGCCAAGGGCGCGCAAAAGGCCGTGATGTCCGCAAGCTCCGCGTCCGTGATCGGCACGCCGTTTACCTGCATGCGCTCGTTGAAGCGGGCAATGAAGGGCGATGTGTAGAGCCCCGTCGTGTACCCGGCGGCGCGGAGGATGGAGGCGAGCATGGCCGAGACGGAGCCCTTGCCGTTCGTGCCCGCGACGTGGACAAAGCGCAGAGATTTCTGCGGGTCGCCCATTTTTTCAAGCAGCTCCCGCGTGCGGGACAGGCCGGGCTTCGAGCCCTGCCAGACCTTTTCGTGAATGAACCGCATTGCTTCGTCCGCCGTCAATTTCTTCGCCCCAGTCCTGTGTTTTTCGTTTCGTCCATCTTAACATATGCGGGGGAGCAAAACAAGTACATTTGACGGAACGCAGAAAAGCAAGGGTCAAATTTGTGCGAAAATGCGGGAGGCAGTCACAGCTGCCTCCCGCTCAGTTTGTCAAAAAGCCTCGCAGAGTTCGCGCCGCGCACGGCGCAAATAAATTTGGAAGTTTTTTGCGGCGGCGCGCCCCAGGACGGCTTCTGTTGCCCCTTCGGGGCAATTCACCTTCTGTACGTCGCAAAAAACACTTCTCGCGGAGCGCGCGTCGACTGGCCGCTTGCGGCCAACAAGGCGCGCAGCGAAGCGCATCCCCTTGTCGAAAAAGCCCTTGGGCTTTTTCGAGAGACTAAAAAAGCGAGCCCGCTTGTGCGGGCTCGCTTTTTTGGCGTCATCAAAGGCCGAACTTCTTGTTGAACTTTTCGACGCGGCCGCTGGTGTCGACCAGCTTCTGCTTTCCTGTATAGAAGGGGTGACATTTCGAGCAAATCTCGACCGTTATGTCCTTCTTCGTGGAACCTGTTTCAATGACTTCGCCGCAGGCGCACCGGATCGTGGTCTGCTGGTAATCGGGATGGATACCTTCCTTCATTATGTTCACCTCTTTCTGGAGTTTAGCGTTCATTTGTGGCTCTAAAGCGCAAGTTGTATTTTAGCATATCACGAGAAGCTTTGCAAGCGTTTTTTCACTTTTTGTAACAAATTCAGGCGATAATTGTCTGCGCCAATCAGCCATTGGCATTAGAACCGTCTCCTGAAGCCGCGGGGGAGTCCGCCGGACTTGCTGCCGGGCTTGTCATCGGACTTTCTGTCGGACTTTCCGTCGGGCTTGCTGTCGGACTTTCCGCCGGGCTTTCCGTCGGACTTTCTGTCGGACTTTCCTGCTCCGTCTTCTGTGAAAACGGCAGAATCAGCGTTGCGTTGCCGTCCTCGTCATAGACGCAGCAGCTCCGCAGCCAGTAAAACACTAAAATTGCGGCGATAAGCACCGCCAGTATGATGAAAGCGGCCACGCCGAAGCGAAAGCCCCGCTTTTTT
>JAKOSQ010000302.1 GCA_029777215.1 Bacillota bacterium | reverse complement strand
CGATCAGAATGGCGGGGGAGAGCCGGAGCATCCAGGCGAGCTCAACGTCGGGAAAAAAGAGCTTCACGAGCATCGCGCAGCCTGCAATGACGAGCGTGACGCCGACCGTGACCGTGCCGACGCGGCGGCCCTGTGGCTTCGCCTTCGGGCGCGAAACGGGCTCATTCATGGCCTTCGTCCTCCTTTTTGACGGGCGGGTCGATGGTGCTTTCCGTGGGATGGTAGCGCTCAAAGCTGTCTGTGCTCTCCGCCGGCTGCTTCGGCCCGCGGATGAACCACACGCCGAGGCAGATGATGAGGACAGTCAGAACGGCCTTCGGCACGATGCCGCCCATGACGTAGCTCAGTTCCGTCCAGCCATACTCGTTGGCAAAGGTGTCCGCGACCATCTGGAGCAGCGCATAGGCGCCGACGCCGACGAGCGCCCAGCCGAGAATCTTGCGGCCCTTGCCCTTGAAGATGCGGAGACCGTCGTCATCCCCGCCGAAGAGATAGGCGTCCGGCAGCGCGCGGCCCTCCTTGCACAGGGCGCGGAGATTGTAGGAGTCAAAAAAGGCGTAGAGCCAGATCGCGGCGATGAGGACGCCGAGGTTGTCGAGCCGCAGAATGGACGTCACGGCGACCGTGACCCAGAACAGAGCGAGCAGGGAAGCCCCGCGCTTCATGTAGCCCTGGTACATCTGTCCGCAGCCGGGCAGACAGGACGAGACAAACAGCCAGAAGCCGTTGAGTTCTCTCATAATTACATACCTCCAATGTTGGTTTGGTCTTTTCCGATGCCGTCGAACCAGTTTTCGATGTCCTCAAAAACGGACGGCTTTGTTTCGCGCTTCTGGGCATGAATGCTTTGCGAGACCGTGCTCGGCAGCTCCGTGAGCTGCCCCGGGAGGGACAGGAGCGCGCCGAAGACCCCGCCGGTCCAGAGCGACACGACGATGGCAATTGCCGCCGCCGCTGTGGCGACGCGGTTTTCCAAAAGCTGCAGCGCCTGCCGGCGGATGCGCTGCAAGAGACGCTCGCGGCAGGAATTTTCCGGCGCTTCCAGCGCGCCGTCCGTCAGAGTCGCCAAATAGCGGTCGAGACAGCGGTCGCAGAAGGACAGGTGCTCCGAGACCTCCAGCCGGGCGAGCTCGTCGAGTGCGTCCGTCGAGAGCGCCGCAAGGGCCTCGTCGGTCAGATGTCCGTGATCGTCAAACAGTTTCATACTGCGCTCCTTTCTGTCGGCTTCGACTGTCGATCTGCTCGCGCAGCATCCCCTGCGCGCGGCGAATTTGTGTGCGGACGGTCTTTTCGGGCCGTCGGAGACGTTTGGCTGTCTCTTCCGCGCTGCAGCCCTCGAGGAAATGCAGCACGCAGGGCGCGCGGTACGGCTCCCGCAGAGCCAGGATCAGCTCGCGGATGGCCTGTGCCTCAATGGCGGAGACGGCCTCATCCTCGGGGGCCGGACCGGCGCGGGCGTATTCCGACAGGTCCTCCGGCTCTGCGAGAACGGTGTGTCGCTCGTAGGCGCTCTGGAGGAAGTCCTTGGCCTTGTTCGTTGCAATGCGCGCGAGCCACTGCTTTTCAAAGCCGCTCGGACAGGAGTCGCGGTGCTGCCACGCCGAGAGGAATGTCTCCTGACACAGGTCCTCGGCGGTGGCCGGGTCCTTCACCATCTGCCGGCAGACGGTGTAGACCAGCCGCTCATAGGTTCCGAGCAGTGCCGAAAACTGTTGACTTGTCTCGATCGGCACTACGCTTCGCCCCTTTCTTCATCCGCTTACAGTTATCATTACGATGTCCGCGCGCGTTTTTCTTCAAAAACCGCAAAAACTTTTTTGTTTCATCGGCCTATCGTCGTGCGATAGATTTTTACGGCGGACACGGCGAATTGTCTGGTCTGGACGCCGTAAAACATT
>JAKOSQ010000301.1 GCA_029777215.1 Bacillota bacterium | reverse complement strand
GCGGATGTAGACGCTCGTCTCCACCGCCCAGTCGTAGGCCGCGCGGTCCTTGAAGGCTCCGGCATAGGCATAGCCCAGCGGCTCCCCGCCTCGCTCAGCGACGAGGTACGGATATTTTTTCAGCGTGTTTTCAATGCGTCCGGCAAATTCCGCCGCGCCCGGCACCTCGTATTCAAAGGTGATCGCCGTTTCGTTCACATAGGGCGCGTAGATCGCGAGCAGGGCCCCGGCGTCCGCCGGCGCTGCTGGCCTGATGCGGACCGCGTCTTTTTCTTCCATGTCTTTTGCTCCCTCTCCGCTGGTTTTCTCCGATTATAGACCGACCGCGCCCGGATTTCCACCCGTGCACGGTATTTTTTTCGTCCCGGCGGCAGACGGCCCCGGACGCGGGCAGCTCCGCGAGCTTGCCGCAACGCGGCGGCTCCATGACCCAGACGGGGATGCCCCGCTCGTTGAGCAGCGCAGCCTTGGCCTTTGCGTCCTGGAAATTCCAGTCGCGGTAGTTGATACACTATCATAGACAAAACGCATGACAGCGCCTATTTTGCGAGGAAGTCCGCGATCGCGGCGGCGTCCTCCCAGCCGCGGCGGTAGAGGGACAGCAGCGCCGCGCGGTCCTTTTGCAGCGGGCGCATCGGCGGAAAGCCCTCCGGCGAGAGGATGAGGACCGTCCCCTGCCGCTCGAGCTCCAGCGAGCGGGTGACGCCCGCGTTGTAGCGCGCCGCCCGCGCGCGCATGGCCTGCGCGGCGGCGGGATAGCGGCGGCGGACGCGCCGCGCGCCGACGCGGTCGGTCTGGTCGTCGGCAAGCTCGGTCTTCGGCCGCGTGAGAACGAGGACGATCCGCCCGCAGCCGGCCTCGAGGGCCTTTTCGACCGGGACGGGGTCGCTGAGCATGCCGTCGTAATACGGGATGCCGGCCACAGGATAGGGCCGGCAGGCGACCGGCACGCTCGACGAGGCGCACAGCACATCGTAGCAGTCCTGCGCGAGATCGTCCTTCGTGAAATAGCGGGCGCTGCCGTCGAGCGCGTTCGTCGCGACGACGGTCATCTCCGCGGGGTTCGCGCGGATGGCGGCGTAGTCGAGCGGATTTTCGCCGCCCGCGCGGCTGAGCGTCTTGTAGAGATAGTCGAGGTCGAGGTAGGCGTGCTTCGTCAGCAGGTTCCAGAGGCTCATGTACTGCCGCCGGAAGGGATAGTCCGCGTAAAACGCGACGTCCCGTCCCTGCTGTCCCGCGAGGAAGCAGGCGATGTTGCCCGCCCCCGCCGACACGCCGAAGCAGGCGTCGAAGGCGACGCCATCGGCGAGACAGCGGTCATAGATGCCCGCTCCGTAAATCCCGCGCAGGCCGCCGCCCGCGTCCACAATGCCCGTTTTCAAATCTGTCGCCTCCGCCGCGTTTTGTTCTCCCCAGTATAAGCCCTTCCGCCGCGCCGGGCAAGTGGCTGCCGCGGCTTTTTCCTTTTTTCGCGTCTGAGGTGGAAAAGATCAGGTCCGCGCGGCGTTTTCTTTGTCGATTTGCATTGAAATTACGGAGCGGCGGCAGTATTATTAGTTTGGATTTTTATATGTGCCGTTTTGGCACGTTTTGCCGGGCCGCAGCCGCAAATTCTTTGCCGGCCCGCCGGCGGCAACGTGCAAAAATGCCTCCGCTGCGACATGAACGGGCATGTCGCCAGGTCCATCGAACCCCTGCAGCTCTATCAGACGATTGCGCGCCCTTGCCGGGTGCAGCCGGTAAGCGCACAGGAAGGAAAACGCTATGGACACAAGCGACCGAAGCAAAGAAAACGCCCTCTTGACGGACGCCTTCCGCGAGCTCATCCGCAAGATGCCCGGCGGTCTCGGCGTTCTGCACCTCGCGGAGGGCGAATTTTATCTCGACTTCGCGAACGACGGCTGGACCCGCGCCCACCGGCTGAGCGACGACGACGCGCGTAGACTTTGCGGCGCGCGCGTGACGGACTGCATTTTCGCGGAGGACCGCCCGCGCGTCCTCGACGAGTGCCTGCGCATCGAGCGCGAGGCGGGTGGCCAGGGCAGCGTGAATTACCGCGTTCGCGGCGAGGACGGCGGGGTCTGCTGGCTCAACGCGCAGTTTTGCTTCGCCTATGAAGCCGGCGGCCAGCGCTACTACTACGCCTCCTGCACCGACACCGACAAGCTCATGCGCGCCGAGGAAAAGCTCGCGGACAGTCAGGCCGCGCTGCGCGAGGCCGTTTCAAACTCCGACATCCAGTTTTTCACCTACTTCCCCGGCGAGGGCCGCTGCCAGATCTACGCCGTCAACAATCGGCTCTCCGAGCTTCCGCTCATCTGGAACCATTACCCGGACGACTTTCTCGCCTTCGCGCAGGCCTCGCCAGAGGACTGTATGGCCTACCGCGGGATGCTCGCACAGATCGACCGGGGCGAGGACGAGGCCGAGTGCACGGTCCGCCTGGCCTATCACGGCAACTATGATTGGGAGCGCATGCGCATCTGCGCGATCCGCAACGCCGCGGGCAGAACGGTCCGCGCGCAGGGCTATTCCATCAACGTGACCGACAAGCACAACGCCGAAGAGCGGCTGCGCCGCGAGCGTGTCCGCCTCAAGGCCCTCGAGGGCGGCATCTTTGAGGCCTTCAGCTTCAATCTCACGAAAAAGAACGACCCCGACATCCAGACCCGCGACACCGCCATGCTCTCAGGCGAGGTCGACAAGGCTCTGCGGGAAACCGCGCTGCGCCTGTGCCCGGCGCTCGCCGCGTCCAATCCCGCCACGCTCGAAGTCCTTCTGCGCGCCGCCGCGCGCATCCCCGACAGCTGCGACCGGGAGCGCTTCATCCTCTCGTGCTGCGACGATTCCGTGCTGCGCGCCGCCTCCGAGGGCCGCTACCACGCCGAGCTCCGCTACCGCCGCCGCGTCGGCGAGAGCGTGCGCTGGGTCTCGAGCCGGTCCGAGGTTCTGCCGGACCCCTACAGCGGCGATCTCTACGCCTTCTTCTATACGCGGGACATCGACGCCCAGGTCATCGCCGAAAAGCTCTCCGCCAGACTCATCGGGCTCAACTACGAGACGGTCGCCTACTGCGACCTCCAGACCGGTCAGCTCTTCCTGCGCGAAACGAGCGGCGCCGCCGCCGGCGCTTTCCGCAGCGTCCCCTATGACCAGGCGATCGAGGCTGCCGCCGCGCAGGCCGAGGACCCCGACGCCCTGCGCAGGACGCTCTCCCTCGACGCGCTGTGCGCTGCGCTTGAGCACACGGACGTGAGCACCTTCTACTTTACCCGCGGCGACAGCGCCGACCGCTTCCCGCTGCTGCCAAAGAGGCAGATGAAATCCGACGCGTTCTATCTCGACGAAAACCGCGACATTCTCGTGTGTCTTCTCACGGACGTGACGGAAATTTTCGAGCACGAGCGCGAAAACCGCGAAAAAATGGCCTCCGCTCTGCTCGCAGCCGAACAGGCCAGCGCCGCGAAGTCAAATTTCCTCTCGCGCATGTCCCACGAGATCCGCACGCCGCTCAACGCCATCATCGGCATGGACACAATCGCCGCGCAGTCCCTCGGGAACCCGGACAAGGCCGCCGACTGCATCTCCAAGATCGGCATTTCCGCGCGCTACCTCCTGTCCCTCATCAACGACATCCTCGACATGTCCCGCATTGAGAGCGGCAAGATGCTGCTGAAAAACGAAAAGTTCCTCTTCCGCGACTTCATCAACAACATCAACACCATGATCTACAACCAGGCCCACGTCAAAAACCTCGACTACGAATGCACCGTTTCGAGCGAGGTCGCGGAGGCCTATATCGGCGACGCGATGAAGCTCCAGCAGGTGCTCATCAACATTCTCGGCAACGCCGTCAAGTTTACAAACAAGGGCAAGGTCTCGCTCGACATCCACCCGGTCTCCGCGGCGGGAACGCGCTCCGTCGTCCGCTTCACAGCCAACGACACGGGCATCGGCATCCATGAGGAGTTCCTCCCGCACATCTTCGAGCCCTTCGAGCAGGCTGACACCTCGACCACCTCGACCTTCGGCGGCACGGGGCTCGGCCTCGCGATCACCAAAAACCTCGTCGGCCTCATGGGCGGTTCCATCCGTGTCCGCAGCATCGAGGGCGTCGGGAGCGAGTTCACTGTCGACGTCCCGCTGACGATCGACGAGAGCATCCTTCTGCAGCCGAAGCCCGAGCTGCACTTTGAAAAAATGCACACGCTCATCGTTGACGACGACCTCGTGGTCTGCGAGCAGACGAGCAACATCCTCCGCGACATTGGCATGGTCGGCGAGTGGGTCACCTCCGGCCGCGAGGCCGTCGACAAGGTCGCGCAGAACTCGCGCCGCTCCTTCTTCTACGATTTCATTCTGGTCGACTGGAAGATGCCGGACATGGGCGGCATCGAAACAACGCGCCAGATCCGCCGCCTCGTCGGGCCGGACGTCACGATCATCGTTATAACGGCCTACGACTGGGAGTCCATCGAGGCCGAGGCCAAGGCCGCCGGCGCGAACATGCTTGTGTCGAAGCCGCTGCTCAAAACGACGCTGATCTCCGCCTTCCAGCGGGCGATGGGCGAAACGGAGAGCGCGCGTCCGCAGGAGATCGAATTCGACTTCACCGGCCGGCGTCTGCTCGTCGCGGAGGACAACCAGATCAACGCCGAGATCGCAAAGACGCTCCTCGAGAGCAAGAACTTCGAGGTGGAGATCGCTGAAAACGGCCTGCGCGCGCTCGAACTGTACACGCAGCACCCCGCGCACTACTACGACGCGATCCTCATGGATATCCGCATGCCGCTCATGGACGGTCTGCAGGCCACGACCAACATCCGCCACTGGAGCAAGGAGGACGCGAAAACCATCCCCATCGTCGCGATGACGGCCAACGCCTTCGACGAGGACGTTGAAAAGAGCAAGGCCGTCGGCATGAACGCGCACCTCTCCAAGCCGATCGAGCCGCAGCTCATGTATGCCACGCTCTACCGCATGATCTGCGAGCAGGACCTGCTCTGAGCGAAAACGCAAAAAGGGACGCCGCAAAACGATCGGTTTTGCGGCATCCCTTTTTATTTTAGTGCCCTACAGCAGGATGCTGTAAGCGGAGTGCTGGTTTTCGAGGGTGACGGTCCGGTGCGCGCCGCCGGCCTCGCCGTCGCGCGTCCACTTGACGGGCTCGCCAAAGGTGAACTTCGCACGGCTGCTGTGGAGCAGACGGATATAGGGGCTCGCAAAGGTCCCCTGCAGGATCGCCGTCGTGATTTTGTTGAGCTCGATGACATTGCCCGGACCCGGATCGCGGACGAGCATAACCTCGAACTGGCCGTCGTTGAGGTCGACAAGGTCGTCCTTGAGACGGACCATGCCGCCGACCGTGCGCGTGTTCGAAACGCTGCCGAAAACGAGGTCGTCGATGATCGTGCGGCCGTCGTCGAGCTCCACCGTCGTGTGGTAGGAGGATATCTTCGGCAGCTTCGACAGGCCCTGCAGCACATAGGCGAAGTGGCCGAGCGACTGCTTTTGCTCGCGCGGAGTCTCGTAGCTGACCTCGGTGAACGCGCCAAAGGCGGCGATGTAGGTGAAGCAGTCCGTTTCGTTGAAGCGGCCGATGTCGAGCGGCGTCGGCTTGCCGCAAACCATGTGCTTCGCCGCGGCGACCGGCGTGTTGGGGATGCCGAGCGAGGAGGCCACGTCGTTCGATGTGCCCTGCGGCAGATAACCGAGCGGAGGCGGGTCGCGGAGCTGCGAGAGTCCGGAGACGATCTCGCTGAGCGTGCCGTCGCCGCCGGAGCAGGCGACAACGTCGTATTCCTGCGCGTGGTCGAGCACAAGCTGCGTGCCCTCGCCGGGCGCGGTCGTATAGTAAACGGTCGGCAGATAGCCGCCGCGATAGAGGACCTCCATGGCGGAACCGATGGAACCGATGCCCTTGCCGCCGCCGGCGGCGGGGTTCAATATGAGCATGAGCCTTTTGTTCATGCCGTATCCCTCCAAGCTTCGGCGGACGGGCCGCCGTTTGTTATGAAACCGAGTTTATCTGCGGGACCTTAAATATAACACAAAAATAACATAATCTTTACATCCGTTGGCGACTAAATTGTAAAGAATTTTTGAACCCGGCGCTTCCGGCGCAAAAAAGACCAACTTTTTTTCTCCCCCGCCGTCAAAAACCATCCGCAAAGAAGCCGCCTCGAGACGGCAGCAAAAAAACGAACTGCCGCACACGCTGCGGCGGAAAGGAAAAAACGATGAAAAAAGCAATTTGTGCAGTCCTCGCGGGGACGGTGCTTCTGACGCTCTGCGCCTGCGGCGCCAAAAAAACGGAGGCTTCGCCCG
>JAKOSQ010000300.1 GCA_029777215.1 Bacillota bacterium | reverse complement strand
CCTGCGTATCCGTCTCGGGCGCGGCGTCGTCCGTCGGTGCGTCGTCCGCCGCGAGGTCATCGGACAGCTCGTCCGCCCCCCCCGGCTCGCAGCCGGTCTCGTCCGGTTGCTCCTGCGCGAGCGACTCGGGCGTTTCCGTCTCGACGCGGTAGTCCGGCGCTTCGCCGGCGGCGTCAAAGAGCTCGCTGAAGTCGTCCCCCGCCTCCTGCCGGCGCTTGAGGCCGATCGCGACGCGCATCGGCGTGCCGAGCTCAACGATCAGTCCGCCTTCGCCCTCCTCGCCGGCATCGTCAAAGCGCTGCGTATAGCTGGCCATGATGGCTGTGCGTACTTCGGGAGTAAAGAATGTGAGGTATTGATTGAGTTCCGCAAGGAATTGCGGTCTGTTCATCTCCAGACCCCCCTGAAACATTAAATTTTACGCCTCGTATGCGGCCCGTTTCGCGGCCGCGCGCAAAAAAGCACTGCAAATCACACTAAAATTGCATATATTGCATATATATTATATTCATTCCGGCCCCTATGGTCAAGACCCTGGCCGAATTATTCACAAAGCGTTTGGTTTTTAGCCGGCGGTGATCCGGTTTTTGCCGCGCTGCTTGGAGCTGTACATGCTGCGGTCGGCGGCCTGCAGCAGCTCCTCGGCCGTCCGCTCTGTCCCCTGCATCGTCTCGATGCCGAGGGACACGGTGAAACGGATCGTCTCCTCCCCGAAGGGGACCGACGCGGCGGCGACCGCCGCAAGGATGCGCTCGGCGATGCGCCGTGCGGCGGCGGAGTCGGCGTCTCCCAGACAGGCGACGAATTCGTCCCCGCCGAAGCGGGCCGCCCAGTCGTAGTCGCTGCGCACCGCGCTCTCAAGCGCCCGCGCCGTCGCCTGCAGAACGAGGTCGCCGGTGGCGTGGCCGTAGGTGTCGTTGATGTGCTTGAAATTGTCCACATCGAGAAAGACGACGGAGATCGGCTGCTTCCGGTCGCTCGCCGCGCGCAGATCGGCGGGCAGGCGGGTGTCGAGGTAGCGGCGGTTGTAGAGCTTTGTGAGTTGGTCGCGGATGATCATGCTGTTGAGATCGGTGACCGCGTCGAGGATGTACTTGCTGTCCGAGGCGCTGCCGCCGGTGGAATAGAGCAGGCTGTCCGTCACGTCCTTCAAAAACTCGACCGTGAGCGGCGGATCCGTCTCCGCCAGTGGGATCGCGCGCACGACATAGGCGCGCCCGTCCGCGGAAAAGAGCTCGATCATCGAGCGGTTCTCGTTTTTGGCGGCGAAGGCGACGCAGTTTTCACAGGGGGTCTCCCGATTCCAGCGCTCGAAGCAGAACTTCTCGGTCACGCGCGGTTTGCCGTCCGCGATCTCGAAGATTTTTTTGGTCTCCGGGTCAACGACCTTGAAGGAATCGTAGAGGATATCAATGAGCTCGCGGTGTTTTTCCAGTGCCTCGCAGGAAAGAAGTTCCGCCATATTCAGGCCTCCGTTTCGAATTCTGCCGTTTGCGCACAGTTTAACACGAAAGCGGTCGTCTGTCAAAGGAGCTTTGCGCGCGGAAAACAGCGGGCCGCCTCGGATCGCGTCTCCGGGGCTGCCCGCTGTTTTTTTATATGGTGCTGTGCTTTACGTGCTCGCTTTCGGTACCGACGGAAGCTGCTGCGTCACACTGCCGCTCGAGGAAGTGCTGCCGGTGTTCTTTTCCTCGTCGAGCGTCACCTTCAGTTCCTGATAAGCTCCGCTGCGGTAGATTTTGAGGGTCACGGTCTCGCCGGCCTTGTAGTTCTTTTTCGCGGAGGCGAGGTCGCTTGTCGAGGTAATCTGCTTGTCGTTGAGCGCGGTGATGATGTCGCCTTTCTTGACGCCGGCCTTTTCGCTGCAGGAGCCGGCGTTGACGCTGTCAACATAGGCGCCCTGGACCATGTTGTAATACTGGGCGACGGCGCTGTCGACGGTCTTGACGGTGATGCCGAGGCTGGACTGGCCGCTGACATAGCCCTGCTTGATGAGCTGGTCGACGATGTCGGAGACGTTGTTGATCGGGATGGCAAAGCCGAGGCCCTCGACGCCGGTGGAGGCGTATTTCGCGGTGACAATGCCGACGACTTCGCCCTTGGTGTTGTAGACCGGGCCGCCGGAGTTGCCCTCGTTGACGGCGGCGTCAAACTGGAACATGTTGTTCGTGGTGGTCGCGCCGGTCGTGGAGTCCTGGGTGGTGATGTCGCGGTCGAGCGCGGAGACAGAGCCGCTCGTCAGCGAAAAGCTCAGCTCGCCGAGGGGGTTGCCGATTGCGTAGACCGTGTCGCCGACCTGCAGGTTGTCGCTGTTGCCGAGGGTGGCGGGGGTGAGGCCGCTGGCGTTGATCTTCAAAACGGCGATGTCGTTCGAGCCGTCGACGCCGCGAATTTCCGCGTCGTACTTGGTGCCGTCATAGGTCATGACGGAGACCTTGTAGCCGCCGGTGTAGGCGTCGGCGATGACATGGTAGTTTGTGACGATGTAACCGTCCGCCGTGACAATGAAGCCGGAGCCGGAGACGGCGGAGGTGGACTGCATGCCGAAATAGTTCGTGGAAGTGATCTCCGTTGTGATGCCGACGGCCTGCTTGCAGCCGAGGGAGTAGATCTGGCTGCCGGTGAGGGTCTCTCCGCTGGCGACGGTCGTTGCGGAGGTGCCGCTCGAGGCTGACTCGCTGGCCTTGGTAAGCGCGCTGCCCGAGCTTGTGACGGCGCCGCTGTTCCCGCCGATGCGGGAGGCGACGAGCGCGCCGCCGCCGATGCCGCCGAGGAGCGCACAGACGAGACAGGCCGCGATCCATTTGACCATGGGGTTGAGGGGCTTTCTCGGCTTTTTGACCTTCTTCGGCTTCTCCTGCGCCGGAGGGGGCGTCACGGGCGGTGTGTAGTAGTTGCGGGGGCCGGACTGCGTCTCGCTTTGCGGAACGAAGTTCGCGTCCATATAGGAGGGATGGGGGAGGTCGTCCCGGCGGTAGCGGTATTCGCCGCTCTGACTGCGGGCCGCGCTGTTTTCGTTGTATGTCGAGCCGCTGCCGGCGTTATTAGCTTCGCTTCCGGACATTTGGCCGCCGTTTTCCGGGCCGGACGCCGCGCCGCCGAATTCCTGATTGCTGTTTTCCTGATCGTACATGGTTTCAGCCTCCTTAGCCGATTTGCGCCGTAGCCCGGCGCTTTTTTGTACTGTTGCTATCCTAAGGGGGAAATGTTAAGCACGGATGAACAAACGCGAAAATAATTTTTAACAAACCTCATTTTTTTTGCGAACAAAAGCCTGTTTACAAATGCATGTCCCGCCTATATAATACAGAAAGTAATCAAAGCGGGGAGGCGGACAGATGGAACGGACATTCGGCGAGATCCTCGCGGAGCTGCGGCATGAAAAGGGGCTCAATCAGCGCGAGCTCGCAAACGATCTGCACATCAGTCAGGCGCTGCTCTCCCACTATGAAAAAGGCACGCGCGAGCCGGGTCTGCCCTTCGTCGGCCGCGTGTGCGACTACTTCGGCGTGACGGCGGACTTCGTCCTCGGCCGCTCGGAGCGGACCGACGTCCCCGTTTTCAGCGGGGCGACGGCGGAGCTAAACCGCGCGCTCATGGACTTTGGCGAGGGGGACGTCAAAAAAAGCGCGCTCGCCTATGTCGACGCCGCCGCGCAGAAGATGACCTGCCGCCTCACCTACCACGACGAGGCGGACCTTTTGACCAGAAACAGCGAGATGGCGCTCTCCGAGCTCGCGCTCGTCCGCGCGCTCTCGGCACAAAATACAGAAGCCTGAATTTTCGGGGCCAGTCCCCATGGAGAAGATTTCTATGATCGATCAGTCTAAGATCCGCAATTTCTGCATCATCGCCCACATCGACCACGGCAAGTCGACGCT
>JAKOSQ010000299.1 GCA_029777215.1 Bacillota bacterium | reverse complement strand
CGGCAGATCGAGGTAGCCCCAGACCTCCGGCTCATAGCGCTCACGCAGCATGGAATACGCGCAGCGACAGATCACCGCGACCGCGGCGACGGGCAGCATAAAGCGCGAAAAATAAACGAGGTAGCCGAGAAAGGCCGCGAGCGTTCCGCTCGCCGCCCAGCCCGCAAAAAAGCTGTTAATGTTCTGCATAAAGGTCTGCAAGGCCCGGCCTCCCTTCTCCTTGGAATAACGGCGCAGCCGCCGAAATTACTTCAAAATAACGCGGTTAAAGGCTTTTTTGCCGCGCTTGAGCATGAGGCCCTCGCCGCGCAGCTCGTCGGCGGTAAAGTTCTTTGCGAAGTCTGTGACTTTCTCGCCGCCGGCTTCAACGCCGCCCTGCTGCACGGCGCGGCGCGCCTCGCTGCGGGACGGGCACAGGCCGGTGAGGACGAGCAGCGAAACGATGTCCGCCTTGCCGTCCACAAGGTCTGTTTCCTTGATTTCGGTCGTCGGGATGGCAGCGCCCTCCGCGCCGCCGCCAAAGAGTGCCTTTGCGCCGGCCTCGGCCTTTTTGGCCTCCTCATCGCCGTGGACGAGCTTTGTGAGCTCAAAGGCCAGAATTTCCTTGGCCTCGTTGAGCTTCGAGCCCTCCCACTTGTCCATCTCGTCGATCTGCTCGATCGGCAGGAATGTCAGCATGCGCAGGCATTTGAGGACGTCCGCGTCGCCAACGTTGCGCCAGTACTGGTAGAAGTCGTAGGGCGTGGTCTTCTCCGGGTCGAGCCAGACGGCGCCGCCGACGGTCTTGCCCATCTTTTTGCCCTCGGAGTTGAGCAGCAGGGTGATGGTCATGGCGTGGGCGTCCTTGCCGAGCTTTTTGCGGATGAGCTCAGTGCCGCCGAGCATGTTCGACCACTGGTCGTCCCCGCCGAACTCCATATTGCAGCCGTAATGCTGGAAGAGATAGTAGAAATCGTAGCTCTGCATGATCATGTAGTTGAACTCCAAAAAGCTCAGCCCCTTCTCCATGCGCTGCTTGTAGCACTCGGCGCGGAGCATGTTGTTGACCGAGAAGCACGGCCCAATGTCGCGAATGAACTCAATGTAGTTGAGGTCCATGAGCCATTCGGCGTTGTTGACCATGATGGCCTTGTCGTCGCCAAACTCGATGAAGCGCTCCATCTGCTTTTTGAAGCAGTCGCAGTTGTGCTGGATCGTCTCGGGCGTCATCATTTTGCGCATGTCCGTGCGGCCGGAGGGGTCGCCGATCATGCCGGTGCCGCCGCCGATGAGGACGACGGGGCGGTTGCCTGCCATCTGCAGACGCTTCATGAGGCACAGCGCCATGAAGTGGCCAACGTGGAGGCTGTCCGCCGTCGGGTCAAAGCCAATATAAAAGGTCGCCTTGCCGGCATTCACGAGCTTTGAAACTTCCTCTTCACTCGTGACCTGTGCGATGAGGCCGCGCGCCTGTAATTCTTCGTAAACTGTCATTTTTCTGTCATCCCTTCGCTTATTCAAAGTTTCTTTTTGAAGTCCTCCGCCGCATCGAGCTGTTCGCGCGCCGAGAGAAGCGTGTTGTCCGTAATGTGGTCGCCGCCGTGGAGCCGCGCGAGCTCGCGCGCACGCCCCTCGCGGTCGAGCTTTTTGACGCTGGTGTAGGTCCGCCCGTCCCGCTCGGCCTTTTCGATGAGAAAGTGCGTGTCCGCCATCGCCGCGATCTGCGGCAGATGCGTGACGCACAAAACCTGCTTTTTTTTCGACAGCTCCGCGAGCTTTTCCCCGACGCGCTGGGCCGCGACCCCGGATACGCCGGTGTCGATCTCGTCGAAGACCAGCGTTTCGATGCCGTCCTTTTCGGAGAAAACGTTTTTCATCGCGAGCATGATGCGCGCGAGCTCGCCGCCGGAGGCAATCTTGCTGATGGGCCCGGGCTTTTCGCCCCGGTTCGCGGACATCAGAAAACGGATCTCGTCCGCGCCCGTCTGGTCGAAGCCGCTTGGGTTGTCGATTGGCGTTATGTCAACTATAAACTGCACCGAAGGCATCGAGAGGGCTTTGAGCTCGGCTTCGATGCGCGATTGCAGCTCGTCCGCCGCCTTGCGGCGCTGGGCCGTGAGCTTTTCCGCCGCCGCCTGCGTCGCTTTGATCTGGGCGGCGAGCTCCCGGTCGAGCTTTTCGAGGCGGTCGCCCGCGTATTCGAGCTCGCCGAGGCGTTCGCTGGCCTTTGCAAGCTTTTCGATGAGCTGGGCATCCGTCGTGCAGCCGTAACGCTTCTCCAAACGCCGAAGGGTCGATAGCCGGCTCTCGAGCCGGTCGTACTCCTCTGGGGAGAAGTCGAGGCTGTCCAGAAAATCGTGGAGGGTCTCGGCGGCGTCCCGCAGGGAAAAGGCCGCATCCTTGACCGTCTTCGGCACGTCCGCGAGCGCATCGCTGTAGCGCGCGGCGCGCTCCGTCTCCGCCGCCGCGCTCTCCGCGAGGGATACGGCGTTTGGCTCGCCGTCATAGAGCGCGTCGTAGGCCGCGCGCAGAGACTCGGTGAGCTTTTCGGAGTTGCGCAGCAGCTCGCGGCGGGCAGAGAGCTTTTCCTCCTCGCCCTCGCTGAGATTGGCGGCCTCAAGCTCCGCGATCGTCGCGCGCAGATCCTGGGACAGGCGTTCCTTTTCGGCCTCGTCCATTGAAAGACGCTTTTGTTCCCTGCGGATGGCAGCGTACTTTGCGTACGCCGCCGCATAGGCGGCAAGCGCGGCGGGGTCGGTGCCGAAGGCGTCGAGGTATTCGCGGTGGCGCGCCTCGTCCATGAGCTGGCGGCCGTCGTTCTGGCCGTGGATATCCAAGAGCAGCGCCGTCAGCTCGCGCAGCTGCGCTGCCGTGACCGGCTCGCCGCAGACGCGGCAGGAGGACTTGCCCTCCCCGGTGACGCGGCGCTGCAAAATGAGCTCGCCGTCGCAGTCGATCTCGTTGTCCGTCAGCCACTTGTCGGCGCGCGGGCTCTCGAAGGTCGCCGCGGCGACGGCCTTGTCCGCGCCGGTGCGCACGAGCTCGCGCGAGGTGCGCGCGCCCATAACGGCGTACAGCGCGTCAATGACGATGGATTTGCCCGCGCCGGTCTCACCCGAGAGGATGTTGAGGCCGGGTGTGAAGCTCACGTCCGCCTTTTCGATGACGGCGATATTCTCAATATGGAGGTCCTGAAGCATGGTTTCATCCTCCCGCTTCTGCTTTAGAGAAGCTTTTCGATCTCGTTTTCAAAGGCCTCGGCGGACTCGACGTCCCTCATGGCGAGGAAGGCGGTGTCGTCGCCCGCGAGGGTGCCGACAAGGCCGTCGATCTCCATGCCGTCGAGCGCGGCGCAGGCCGCGGGCGCGAGGCCCGGCAGGGTCTTGATGACAAGGAGGTTCTGCGCCGTGGCGTAGGTCGTCACGCACTCGCGAAAGATCTTTTTCAAACGCAGGTCGAAGTCCGTAAATTCGTCGCGCGAGGCGGCGACGTAGCGGTATTTTCCGTCGCTTGTGAGTTCCTTGACGAGGCGCAGCTCCTTGATGTCGCGGGAGAGGGTCGCCTGGGTGCTGCGGATGCCGCACGCCGAGAGTTCTTCGATGAGCTGGCTCTGCGTTTCAACGTCCCGCGAACTGATGATCTCGATGATCTTTTCCTGTCTTGCGGATTTCATATGCTGCGTTCATTCCTTTCCGCTGTTTCGCTCCCCGCGGTCTGTCGCCGCCGGTGAGCCGTTTTTTTGAAGCCTGCTCAGTTTATTTCGCCCAGCTTTTCGTAGGCGATGTCATAAAAGCTCTTTTGAGAGACATGCGCCATGACGGCGCGGTTTTTTGATTTTTTCACGCGCAGCTCGTCGCCCGACTGCACGGGGATGAGCTCGCCGCCGTCCACCGACAGCCAGATGGGGCGCTTGCCGCGCCCGTCCGCCCGGACGGTGACGAGGCGGTCCGGCGCGAGGATGAAGGGGCGCGCGGCGATATCGTGCGCGCAGATCGGCGTCACGAGGATGTTTTCCGCCGTCGGCTCGACGAGGGAGCCGCCCGCCGAAAGGGAGTATGCCGTCGAGCCCGTCGGCGTCGCGAGGATGAGGCCGTCGCCCTTGTAGTCGATGATCTTCGAGCCGTCCCCGAAGGCGGTAATCTGGATGGTCGCGGCGGTGCCGCAGACGACGGCCTCGTTGAGCGCCGTGT
>JAKOSQ010000298.1 GCA_029777215.1 Bacillota bacterium | reverse complement strand
GGAAACAGCAGGACCTTCAGAAGAATTCTCATATTGCAGACCTCCCTTTGCCGTCAGCGTAGCATGGCGGTGTTTTTTTGTAAAGGATGTCACAGCGCCGCGAGCCGCGTCAGCAGCTCGTGCATTGCTTTCCAGAGGGCGTCGTACTTTTTCCGCATCTCCTCGATGTCGCCTGCATAGACGCTGCCGGTCGTGTTCGCGACTTTGGCGTACTGGTTGAGGTTGTTGCTGCAGGTGCTCAGCAGATAAACAAGCCGGCTCACGCCCTGCAGATCGAGGCGCAAAACGTAGCCGTCGAGCGCCATCTTGCGCAGATAGGCGCTGACGTTTTTTGTCCCGAGCTGCTGCATCTTCCGCTCGATGAGCGCGTACTCGTCCTCCGTCACGCGGCAGTTGAGGCGGCGGGTGCGATTCGGCTCGCTCATCGCTCCGCCTCCCTGCTGTGGCACTTTCCTTCCCCGGCCCGGGCCGGCGCTTTGAGACCGTCGCGGACGGAGGCGCGGGCCGGGCGCAGCTCCTGCGCGCGGTTTTCGTCCTTGCCGATAAACGCGAATGTGCCCGTCCGGTCCTTCGCACTTGCAAGGCTGAGGCTTTGAAAGGGCAGCAGCCTTTTCAGGCTGTCGAGGTCCTTTGTCGACGCGCGCTCCAGAAAATCGGGCGTTACCCGCGCCATGTAGTGCGTGCCGCCGGGACTGTTCGGCGCGGACGGCTCCTGCAGCTTTGTCAGCAGACGCGCCGCCTCGGCGCGGATCTCGTCCTGCGTGAGTGGCTGGGTCAGCAGAAAATCGTGCCGTGCCTGCGTGATGAAAAGGTCCGTGAGCCCGGTGTGCGGCCGGTCGACGACAAAGCGGCTGACGCGGTCGTCGGCATCGTTTTCGGGCACGGGAACCGTCTGCGCCCACGCTTTGTTGGCGTTTGAGATGCGCCCGTCCCAATCCTTGTGCCGGACGGTGGCCGCGAGAACGCAGAGCGTGCGCTCCCAGCCGAAGCGGTCGACGACCTCTTTGACCGCACCGTCGTGCAGGCGGTTGTCGTAGTAGTGTGCGCTGATGGCCGTCTCGATTGTCTCCCTGCAGGCGACGCCGGCGCGGTCGGATGCGCGGTACTGCTCCAGCTCGCCGTGCGCGCGGGCATACTCTCCCGTTTGCAGGTAGAGCGGCGCGCCGCAAAGCTCGTCGAGCGCAGCGCGGTCCGCCGTGAGCTGCCGGTCGAGCGCGGCGCGCTCGTAGCAGTAGACGTAGAGATTGTATGTCCCGGGGCTCGGGTCGCAGCGCAGAAGGTAGGTGTGCGCCGCCGTGTCCGCGCGGACGCCGAACGTGCCACGCCCGTCGTCGAAGCTGTAAACCGGGTGGCTGTAGGCGTAGGCGGCGAGGCTGCGGCGGCTTTTGAGCAGGCCGCCATAGTCGCTGTCAAAGCGGAGCGTGTTGATGGCCGCGTCAAACTCCGACTTGAAGGCGGCGTCGTTTTTCTCCGGCGTGTGGTCGTCCCACGAGGTGAAAAAGCCGTCGCCATCCCTGTCCATGTCGCCGCGCAGATGCCCGATGCAGGCCGTGGCCCGCAGGGTCTCCGCGTCAGTGGTGTAGCTGTACTTCTTTTCGTCGGGCGTCATCGCCCGGATCGTCATGTCCATTTTGTGACCTCCATTTCGTGTGTTTTCACTCCGCGTTCTTTTTGAGACTGCAGGG
>JAKOSQ010000297.1 GCA_029777215.1 Bacillota bacterium | reverse complement strand
ATTGGCAGATTATAAGAAAATGTATACAATACTGTTCAATAAGATAACGGATGTTATTGAAGAACTGCAGGAAGTACAAAAGGAAACGGAAGATCTTTACATAGATAGCCCGGAGCCTAAATTGGTTGATTTCAAGCCCAAAAATGATTCTATGAAAAAATAGAGAAAGACCTGCTGTTCCAGCGGGCCAGCAACATATACCTTTTACGCCTCCAGTATGTATCAATGCTGGGGGCGGCTTTTTGTTGGAATGGGCCAAATCAGTCGCCACGGCGGGTAAGAAAAAGACGCTTGCTTTGCTCCGAGAGCTTGCTGGGACATAATAATATTTGCAAACGGGCCCGCCCTGCGCATTCTGCAGGACGGGCCTCTTGATTTCGTAGCAATTTTGTAGCACTCATATTACTATTTAACGCTATTTAATGCAATTTTACTTCCAATTAAAAAATGTAATACGTTATAAAAACAGCCGGAAACCATTGAAATTACAAGGTTTCCGGCCACTTTTTCTTGGAGCGGATGATGGGAATCGGACCCACGTCTTAAGCTTGGGAAGCTCGCGTTCTGCCATTGAACCACACCCGCATACGATGAAAGCTCTTTATATTTTACCATGCGTGCCCGCACTCTGCAAGTCCTTTTTTGAATTTACAGATCATTCCTAAAATGTTGAGATGAAACGGCACTGAAAAGGGCGGACGCTGCCGAAACGGTAGGCGGTCAGTCAATCTCCCGGCGGGGAGGCAGAAAAGTTCTTGTGCAGCAGGTATACTAAACTCGTAAATAAAATTATATAAATAGCTTGACAAATTACAAAATCAGATGCATGATAGTGCCAAAGAAAATCCCGGGAGGCGCAGCATGAAAAAGAACCTTTACAGTCTTATTTTATCGGACGACGTCATAAACGAAGTTGATATCCTCGCCCATCAGGCGGGCACCAGCCGCTCGAACATGGTAAATCAGATTCTGGCGGAATACTGCTCGGTTGTGACGCCGGAGCAGCGCATCAGCGACATCTTCCAGGCCATCGAAAACATTCTGGCCCCGTCGCGCGAGCTTGTGCCGTTTTTCGTTCCGAACGCGCTGACGATGTCGCTCAAGTCGAGCCTCCAGTATAAATACCGCCCGACCGTGAAATACGAGGTCGGCCTCGACCGCTCGGGCGGGGACACACTCGGCGAGCTGACGGTCGTCTTCCGCACACAGTCGTCGGAGCTTATCGCCCGCATGACGGACTTCTTTCGTCTCTGGAAGCGCATCGAGGACTGCCACCTCGCGCCGCATCTCGAAACGCTGCAGGACTATGCACTCTACGACACGCGCTTTGTGCGCTCGATCGCGATGCCGCGCGGGCGGGACCTCTCCTCGGAGGACATCGCACAGGCCATCTCGGACTATATCCAGCTTTTTGACCGGCTCCTCAAGGGCTATCTTGCCGGCAGCCTCAGCGCGCGGGACGTTGAGTCGCAGTATGTCGAAGACCTCGCATCCCGTAAAATTTTGATTTGATTATGGGGGTGATCCTATGAACGCCGAAAAATACACGCGCAACACCATTGAAACCATCAACAACGCTCAGGCCATGGCCGAGGAAAACGGCAACCAGTACCTCACGCCGGAGCACCTGCTCTATGCTCTCGTCGATCAGGACGGGGGACTCATCGCTTCGATTTTCACCAAGCTCGGCGTCAACTGTGACGAGCTTTTGAGCGAGCTCGACACCGCCATCTCCAAGCTGCCGCGCGTCTCCGGCGGCGGGGGAGAGGTCTACGCCTCGCCCGAGACAGGGAAGATTTTGCGCTTTGCCGACAAGGTCGCGGAGAAAATGGGCGACGACTATGTCTCCGTCGAGCACCTGATGCTCGGCGTCTTTGAAAACGCCACGCCCGCCGTGAAGTCCATTTTGCAGAACCACGGCATCACAAAGCAGCGCTTCACGGAGGCGCTGAGCAAAGTCAAGACCTCGCCCGTCACGAGCGACAATCCGGAGGACACCTACGACGCGCTGAAAAAATACGGCTCCGACCTCGTCGAGCGGGCCAGAAACAACGAGCTCGACCCGGTCATCGGCCGCGACACCGAAATCCGCAACGTTATCATGATCCTCTCGCGCAAGACGAAAAACAACCCGGTGCTCATCGGCGAGCCGGGCGTCGGCAAGACGGCCATCGCCGAGGGGCTTGCGCAGCGCATCGTGCGCGGCGACGTCCCGGAGGGGCTCAAGAACAAGACCATCTTCTCGCTCGACATGGGCGCGCTCATCGCGGGCGCGAAGTACCGGGGCGAATTTGAGGAACGGCTGAAAGCCGTTTTGCAGGAGATCAAGAAGTCCGACGGAAAAATTCTGCTCTTCATTGACGAGCTGCACACCATCGTTGGCGCGGGCAAGACCGAGGGCAGCATGGACGCCGGTAATCTCCTGAAGCCGATGCTCGCGCGCGGCGAGCTGCACTGCATCGGCGCGACGACGCTCGACGAGTACCGCAAGTATATCGAGAAGGACGCCGCGCTCGAGCGCCGCTTCCAGCCCGTCATGGTCGACGAGCCGACGGTGGAGGACACCATTTCCATTCTCCGCGGCCTCAAGGAGCGCTACGAAATCTTCCACGGCGTCCGCATCCACGACAACGCCCTTGTCGCCGCCGCGACCCTCTCGAACCGCTACATCTCCGACCGCTTCCTCCCCGACAAGGCCATCGACCTTGTGGACGAAGCCTGCGCCATGATCCGCACGGAGATCGACTCGATGCCCTCCGAACTCGACGACGTCCGCCGCCGTATCATGCAGCTCGAGATTGAGGAAATGGCGCTCAAGAAGGAGGATGACCAGCTCTCCCGCGACCGTCTCGCCAAGCTCACCAAAGAACTCGCGGAGGAAAAGGACCGCTTCAACGCCATGAAGTCCCGCTGGGAGTCAGACAAGCAGAGCGTAGACGAGGTCAAAAAGATCAAAGGCGAGATCGAGCAGATGAACGCCGACATCGAGCGCGCGCAGATGAACACCGAGTATGAAAAGGCCGCGAAGCTCAAGTATTCGGACCTCCCGGCCCTGCAGAAAAAACTATCGGAGGCCGAGGCCGCAAGCGAAAAGCGCGCCGCCGGCACCAGCATGGTGCGCGACACGGTCACCGAGGAGGAGATCGCGAATGTCGTCTGCAAGTGGACGGGCATCCCCGTGGCGCGGCTCATGGAGGGCGAGCGGGAAAAGCTTTTGCACCTCGACGAGATTATCCACAAGCGCGTCATCGGACAAAACGAGGCCGTTCAGCTCGTGACGGAGGCCATCCAGCGCTCCCGTGCGGGCATCGCGGACCCGAACCGGCCAATCGGCAGCTTCCTGTTTCTCGGCCCCACCGGCGTTGGCAAGACGGAGCTCGCGAAGACCCTGGCCGACTGCCTCTTTGACGACGAGCACAATCTCGTGCGCATCGACATGACCGAGTACATGGAGAAATTCTCCGTCTCGCGTCTCATCGGCGCGCCTCCCGGATACGTCGGCTACGACGAGGGCGGCCAGCTCACGGAGGCCGTGCGCAGGAAGCCCTATTCGGTGGTGCTGTTCGACGAGGTCGAAAAGGCCCACCCGGACGTCTTCAACATCCTGCTGCAGATCCTCGACGACGGCCGCATCACGGACTCTCAGGGCCGCACGGTGGACTTTAAAAATACCATCATCATCCTGACCTCAAACCTCGGCAGCCCCTATCTGCTCGACGGCATCCAGCCGGACGGCAGCATCTCAAAGGATGCGCAGGAGGCCGTCATGCAGGAGGTCCGGGGCGCGTTCCGGCCCGAATTTTTGAACCGGCTCGACGAGATTATCCTCTTCAAGCCACTGACCAAGCAGAACCTCACCGGCATCATTGACATCCTCGTCGCGGGCCTGCGGAAGCGTCTGGCGGAAAAGACGCTCAAGCTCGAGATTACGGACGAGGCCAAGACCCTCATCATCGACGAGGGCTTCGACCCGGTCTATGGCGCGCGGCCCTTAAAGCGCTATCTCCAGTCCCACGCGGAGACGCTGATCGCGCGCGAAATTTTGAAGGGCGAGGTCGCCGCCGGCGGCACATTGGTGCTCGACGCGGAAAACGGCGCGCTCGTCTGCCGGAAAAAGTGACACGGTCCCGAATGAACATGGGCGGACGGCTTCGGCCGTCCGCCCGCTTTCAAGTTTTTGTCCGTTTT
>JAKOSQ010000296.1 GCA_029777215.1 Bacillota bacterium | reverse complement strand
AGGACGTTCGTCTCGTCCGTCGTGCGGAAGGGGTTGAGCGGCTGTGCCGAGTGGTAGTTGAGCGTGAAGACCTTGTCGACACCCGCATAGCTCACGTTCTCCTGCGTCTCCTGCGCCGTGTCCGCGAGCTGCCCGGTCGTATCGGTCTGGCTGCCGCAGCCGGCGAGCAGGCCCGTCAGAAGGGCAGCAGCAAGGGTCAGCGCGAGCGCGCGTTTTTTCATCATTTTCCTCATCCTCCCGCTCAGCCGACGACGATCAGCGCCGCCTGTGCACCTCGCTCATTGCCGGTGCGGCGGTGGGACCAGTAGTTGTCCCCGCTGCAGCAGGTGCACTCGTCGCTCACGGAGATATTGTCCGGCTGCAGGCCGAGCTGCATCAGGTGCCGGCGGTCCGTCTCCTTGAGATCGACCATGTATTTGCCCGTGCCGGGCACTTCAAAAAAGGTGCCCTCGTAAATTTCCGGCGCGCCGAGCAGCTGCTTAACGCCCTCGGCGACCTCCGGCCCGGTCTCAAAGCAGCACAGCTCAATGCCGGGGCCGATCGCCGCGCGGATGTTCTCGCGCTTTGCACCGAGCTCTTCCATTTTTTCGACGGCGGTGCCGAGGATGTCTGCCACCGTCGAGCGCCAGCCGCAATGGATCGCGCCGGCAACGTGGGCGTCCGGGTCGCAGAGAAGCACCGGCACGCAGTCCGCCGAAAAGCAGATGAGCGAGAGGCCGACTTCGTTGGAAACGATGCCGTCCGCCTCGTAGAGAAACGGGTCGAAGGGCTCGCGCGCGTCCTCGGATGTGACGACGCGGACGTCCGTTTTGTGGACCTGTTTTGTAAAGCAGAGGGGTTTGCCCTCGATGCCCATGGCCTCGCGCAGGATGCGGTAGTTCTCGACGACGTTCTGGGGCTTGTCGCCCCGGTTTTCGCCGAGATTGAGGCTGTCGAGATAGCCCTCGCTCGCGCCGCCGAGGCGGGTGGTGAAGCAGTGGGTAAACGGAATGGACGGCGCCGTCGTGTAGACAAACTCGTGGTACCGCATTTCCGCAAATGGTTTAGAAAAGCTCAGTTCCAATTTTTGCTCCTTAGATCATTGTTCGTACTTTCCGCAGCACTCCTTGTACTTGAGAGGACGCGAGCCGTCCTCTTTCCACTTGCCGCAGGGGCACGGGTCGTTGCGGCCGGGCTTCGCGGCCTTTTTGACGGGCTGCTTTTTGACGCTGTCGTCGCCGCCGACGTCCGTGACCGGGCCCTTCGTGACGGCCTCGCGCTTGACCTCGTCCTGCTTTTTGATCTGAACGGTGTACATGCGGCGCACGACCTCGGTGCGGATGCCCGCGATCATGGCCTCGAACATCTCGTAGCCCTCTTTTTTGTAGGCGTCGACCGGGTTGGTGTTGGCGTAGGCGCGCAGACCGATGCCTCGGCGCAGCTCATCCATCGCGTCGATGTTGTCCATCCAGTATTCGTCGACAACGCGGAGCATGATGACGCGCTCAAGCTCGCGCATGAGCGGCGTGCCGTTCGGCAGGAGACCGAAGGCCTCCTCGCGCGCGTTGTAAATCGCCTCGGCCTTCTCGTAGATCTCGTCCGAAAGGGAGTCGAGCGAATAGGCGGAGAGCTGCTTCTGGTCGGGCTGCAGCTCGTCTTTTCTGAGGAACAGGCCCTCGAAGGGCTTGATCGTCTCGTTGAACTGTTCCATGTCCTCAAAATAGCCGTGGTGGGACATGCCGGTGGCGATGGTCTCGCGCACGAACTGCTCTACCATTTGGAGAATGTAAGGCTTCATGTCCTCGCCGTCGAGGACCTTGCGGCGCTGGTCGTAGATCGTGTTTCTCTGGACGTTCATGACGTCGTCGTATTCGAGAACGCTCTTGCGGGACTGGAAGTTGCGGGACTCAACGGTCTTCTGCGCGCGCTCGATGGCGGTCGAGAGAACCTTAAAGTCGAGCGGGGTGTCCTCGTCCACGCCCATGTTTTCCATCATGTTCATGACGCGCTCGCTGCCGAACAGACGCATCAAGTCGTCCGTCATCGCGAGGTAGAAGAGGCTCTCGCCGGGGTCGCCCTGACGGCCGCTGCGGCCGCGCAGCTGGTTGTCGATACGGCGGGAGTCGTGGCGCTCCGTGCCGATGATGAACAGGCCGCCCGCGGCGCGGACGCGCTCCGCCTCGTCCTTGATCTGGTTTTTGTGGACCTCCAGACGCTCGGCAAACATCTTGCGCGCGTCCATGATGATCTGGTCCTCGTTCTCGGCGTAGCCGGTGGCCTCGGATATGACCTCGTCCGAGAGGCCGAGCTTTTTGAGATCATGCTTGGCGAGGTACTCGGCGTTACCGCCGAGCATTATGTCGGTACCACGACCGGCCATGTTGGTGGCAATGGTCACGGCGCCGAACTTGCCGGCCTGAGCGATGATCTCCGCTTCCTTCTCGTGGTTCTTGGCGTTTAAGACGTTGTGGGGGATGCCCGCCTTTTTGAGGAGGGCGGACAGGGCTTCGTTCTTGTCGATGGAGACCGTGCCGACGAGGACCGGCTGGCCCTTTTCGTGGCAGGCCTTGACCTGCTCGATGACCGCGCGGTACTT
>JAKOSQ010000295.1 GCA_029777215.1 Bacillota bacterium | reverse complement strand
GCATCACGCCGTAGATCGTGAAGATTGCGCTCGCCTGGATGAGGGTGTCATTGTCAAAGCGGCGGCGGAAGACCGTGACGTTCTGTTCGCGGCGGGCGGAGGCGATCGTCGTGAGGATGAGGACGGCGAAGGTCGTCGTCTTGATGCCGCCGGCGGTGGAGCCGGGGCTGCCGCCGATGAACATGAGCATGGTCGTCAGGAGTCTACCGGACTCGGAGAGCTTTGAGAGGTCGCAGGTGTTGAAGCCCGCCGTGCGCGGCGTTACCGCCTGGAACATGGCCGCCATGATCGCCTGTCCGGTCGTGAAGCCCTCGAAGGCGTGATTATGCTCGAAAATGACAAAGAGGACGGTCGCGCCGACGAGGAGAATCGCCGTTGTCGTCAGAGCGATCTTGGAGTGCAGCTCGTAGCGCTGGAAGTGGATGCCATGCGTTGCGATATCGCGCCAGACAATGAAGCCGATGCCGCCGACGACGATGAGCCCCATGACGGTGAAGTTCAAGATCGGGTCAAAGCGGAACTCAGGCTCGCTGAACGAAACGAACTGACTGCCGGGTCGTCCGAGCAAATCGAAGCCCGCGTTGCAGAAAGCCGAGATCGAATGGAAGATCGCGTACCACAGCCCGCGGAGAAAACCAAAGCGGGGAATGAAGACGAAACACAGCAGGCCCGCGCCGATGCTCTCGATGATCGCGGTGCCGTGGATGATGCGGCGGAGCAGCTTTGCCATGCCGCTGATCTCCAGAGAGCCGGCTGCCTGCATGAGAAGACGGCGCTGACCCAGCGAAAATTTTCGCTTGAAAAAGAGCGAAAACATCGCGATGCAGGTCATGACGCCGAGACCGCCGATCTGGATGAGACAGATAATGATGAGCTGACCGAAAAAAGACCAGTGGGAGTGCGTGTCGAGTACGACGAGGCCCGTGACGCAGCTTGCGCTCGTGGCGGTGAAGAGAGAGTTGATGAACGGCGTCCACTCGTGCATGCGCGAGGAGAAGGGGAAGCACAGCAAAATTGCCCCCGCTAAGATCAGAAGAAAAAAGCTAAGTACGATAGTCTGCGTATAAGTCAGACGAACGGTTTTACGGGTCATTCTTTTCGGCCTTTCAGTGTTTACAATGATATTGTGAGGCACCTGAGTCAGACGCCGCCCGCGGGGGCTGCTTTCAAAGTGAAAAGCGCTTGGCGCGGGACACTTAGTTATAAAGACACAAAAACAAAGTTTTGTCAAGATGCAGAAATTTTGTTGCCGAAAAAGTGCAAAAGGGAGAACTTCTTTTTTTGACTGACACTTGCACCCGCCTGTGCATAAAACTTCATTTTGCGGCGCAGGGGCGGAGGGAATAAGTGAGAAAGGACAAAAAATGAATTCACAAATTGTATATGTTGCGGCGATCACAGTGATCGCCTGGCTGATCGCCTGCACCGTCAAAGCAACGAAAATCGATAACCGCTGGCTGCCGGTCATTTGCGGCGCCTGCGGCGGCGCGCTCGGCCTCGCCGGCCTTTACACCATGGGCGATTTTCCGGCGCACGACGCGCTCAACGCCGTAGCCATCGGCATCGTCTCCGGCCTTGCGGCCACCGGCTCACACGAGCTCGTTAAGCAGATCACGGGAGGCGGCGTCGATGCAGATAACTGAAAAGACCTATGACTGGGCCTACCCGCTCACGCCGCGCAGCGTCACGACGCATCTCGTGCTGCACCACGCGGGCGCATCCCGCGCCACGGCGGCGGGCATCCACGCCTACCACCTCTCGAAGGGCTGGGCGGGTATTGCCTACCACTACTTTGTCGCGAAGGACGGCAGCGTCACGCGCGGCCGCCCGGAGAACACGCGCGGCGCGCACACGATGAACTGGAACTACTGCTCGATCGGCGTGTGCTTCGAAGGCAATTACGAAGCGGAAGAGATGCCGGCGGCGCAGCGAGATGCCGGCCGTGCCCTCATTGAGGACATCCGCAATCGCTACCCGACCATCGTCGTGTGCAGACACTGCGAACTCGGCCAGACCTCCTGCCCCGGCAGGAACTTTCCCTTTTCGCAGCTCGTCGCGTCGGCTGAGCCGGCGCGCGACGCCGAGCAGGACGGAACGCCGGCCGCCTGGGCCAAAAGCGCCTGCGACGCGGCCGTCGCAAGGGGAATTTTCAAGGGCGACGGCGGCGACTTCCGCTGGCACGATCCGGTCACCCGCGAGGAGCTCGCGGTCATCCTCGAACGCGCGAAAGAAAACTGAAAAATCAAAACGCGGCGAAACACAGTTCCCTCCCGCCGCGCGCCCCGCCGGAGACGGCGGGGCTTTTTTTGCCGGAACCACGCACGCGCGGCGCGCATAACATGGGTTGAAGGGCGCGGAGAAAAAAGATCAGGCCCGCCGTCCGCACGGCGGGCTCCAGAGCGAATGCGTGCGGGGAAAGGAAGAAGAAAACAATGTGTGGTAATATGAACGGCTGTCTCTGGGTCGTCATCATCATCGTGGTACTCATGTGCTGCGGCTGCGGCGGCAGCAGCGATTGCTGACGGATACAGAGGAGGGCGCGCCTTCGGGCGCGTCCCTTTTTATTTTGGTTTCCGCAAAAGCGACAGCGGCGCACAGGGGCGGGGCAGCCGCAGGCGGAAGACCATCATCGGGTGGATTGCCTCCGGGATCGGCGCACCGTCCTCGTCCGTCATGGGGCCGACTGTGAAGCGGACAGGCTCGCCGTCGCTCGTGAGCAGCTCGACCTCGTCGCCCGTGCCGAAGCGGTTGCGGTGGGTGAGGGTCGCATAGCCGTCCTCGTCGCAGGACTCTACCACGGCGCAGACGTCCGCCTGCGCGAAATAGAGCGTGTCATTTTTGCCGTAATACTGGCCCGGTTCGCCGAAATAAAAGCCCGTGCAGTATTTGCGGTGGCTGAGCTTTTGCAGCTCCGCGAGCCAGACGGGGGAGAGCGGCAGCCCGGACGCTGCCTCGTCGATCGCGTGGCGGTAGGCGTTCGTGACCACGGCGGCGTAGTAGGCCGATTTCATGCGGCCCTCGATCTTGAAGCTCTCGATGCCCGCGTCCATGAGCTCCGGCAGGTGCTCGATAAGGCACAGGTCGTTGCTGTTGAGAATGTAGGTCCCGCCGTCGTCCTCGGTGATGTCGAAAGCTTCGTCTGGGCGCTTTTCTTCGACGAGGTGGTACTTCCAGCGGCAGGGCTGGGCGCACTCGCCGCGGTTGGCGTCCCGTCCCGCGAGGTAGTTCGACAGCAGGCAGCGGCCCGAAAACGACACGCACATCGCCCCGTGGACGAAGGCCTCGAGTGCGATGCCGGCGGGTGCGTTATCGCGGATCTGACGGATCTCCGCGAGACTCAGCTCGCGGGCGAGGACGGCGCGGGACGCGCCCATTTCGTACAGGACGCGGCAGGTCTCGCTGTTGACGACGCCGAGCTGGGTCGAGACGTGCTTTTCGACTTCCGGCGCGTATTTGTTCGCGAGCGAGAGCACACCGAGGTCCGCGATGATGAGCGCGTCGACCCCGAGCACGTTTAGAAAGCGAAGGTAGTCCGGCAGACGCAGCAGCTCGTCCTCGCGCGGGAGGGTGTTCACCGTGACGTGGACCTTGACGCCCTTTTTGTGGCAGAGGGCGACGGCCTCACGCAGCCCGTCGCGGTCGAAGTTGCCGGCGGAGGCGCGCAGGCCGAATTCCTTTCCGGCGAGATAGACG
>JAKOSQ010000294.1 GCA_029777215.1 Bacillota bacterium | reverse complement strand
TTCCGCGCCCGGACACCGAGGTTCTGGTCGAAACGGCAGTGAAAGCCCTGCGCGGACGGAAGATGGACGCGCGCGTGCTCGATCTGTGCACCGGCAGCGGCTGCATCGGCTGCGCCATCGCGAGCGAGCTGCCGGCGGCCCACGTCGTTCTCGTCGACAACAGCAAAAAGGCCCTCGCGGTCGCCAAGCAGAACATTCTCAAAAACCGGCTCAATCCGCGCGTCACCTGCGTAGAGACGGACGCGCTGCTGCCGCCGCCCCCGGTGCTCGGCAGCTTTGAGCTGCTGTGCTGCAACCCGCCGTACATCATGTCCGACGAGATCGCGGCGCTTGACGCCTCCGTGAAGGATTTTGAGCCGCTTGCCGCGCTCGACGGCGGCGGGGACGGACTCGTCTTTTACCGCTCGATCATCCCGAAGTGGAAGAGCGTCGTGCGGCCCGGGGGACTCATGATTTTCGAGGTCGGCGAGGGACAGAGCGGACCCGTCGCGGAGCTCATGAAGAAAAACGGGCTGTCAAACGTCGGCAGCGTGAAGGATACCGGCGGCGTTGAGCGCGTCGTCTGCGGAAACGTATAAAAAAAGTACATTATTAAGGATATGAGGTGCGCAAATGGCTGAAAAGAAAAAAGTCCCCATTATGCAGGTGGGACAGGCGGAGGACAAAAAGGCGGCGCTTGAATCGGCGCTCGCGCAGATAGAAAAGGCCTATGGCAAGGGCGCGATCATGCGTCTCGGCGACGATATCCCCATCAGCTGCGAAGCGATCTCCACGGGCTCGCTGTCGCTCGACCTTGCGCTCGGCATCGGCGGCGTCCCGCGCGGACGTATCGTTGAAATCTTCGGGCCGGAGAGCTGCGGCAAGACCACCCTCGCGCTGCACATCCTCGCAAGCGCGCAGAAACAGGGCGGCGAGGTCGCCTTCATAGACGTTGAGCACGCGCTCGAACCGGCTTACGCGCGGGCGCTGGGCGTTGACATTGACAGTCTGCTTATTTCCCAGCCGGACACCGGCGAGCAGGCGCTGGAGATCACCGAGGCGCTCGTGCGCTCCGGCGCGCTGGACGTGGTCGTCGTCGACTCCGTTGCGGCGCTGCTGCCGAAGAGCGAGCTCGAGGGCGAGATGGGCGACTCGAGCGTCGGCGTCGTCGCGCGGCTGATGTCGCAGGCGCTGCGCAAGCTCGCGGGCGCGGTGTCGAAGACACGGACCATTGTTGTTTTCATAAACCAGCTGCGTGAAAAGATCGGCGTTATGTACGGCAACCCCGAGACGACGCCCGGCGGCCGCGCACTGAAATATTTTTCCAGCGTGCGCATTGACATGCGCCGCATCGAGACGCTCAAGGTCGGCGGCGAGATGGTCGGGAACCACACGCGGGCCAAGGTCATTAAAAACAAGGTAGCGCCCCCGTTCAAGGAGGCCGAGTTCGACATCATGTACGGTGAGGGCATCTCCAAGGTCGGCGAAATCTGCGATCTCGGCGTCAAGCTTGACATCATCGACAAGGCCGGCGCCTGGTTCTCCTACGGCGATCTGCGCTGGCAGGGCCGCGAGGCCGTGAAGGAATATCTCAAGGAAAACCCGGAAATCTCCGACGAGATCGAGGGCAAGATTCGCGAGAACGCCTACAAGCTCAACCCCAGCTCGAAAAAGACCGACGAGAAAGACGACGAGAAAAAGGCCGAGAGCAAGCCCGCAGGCCGCGCTGTGGACGTGTCCGCGGACGATTTTGACGGCTGATGACGACCGTTACCGAGCTGCGCGAGCTCCAAACCGGACGCTTCGCCGTGGGCTTTTCGGACGGGTCGGAGGTGAAGCTCTCGGCAAACGCCGTGACGGACCTCGGACTCTATCAGGGAAAAGAGCTGACGGACGAGGCGCTGGTGGAGCTTGCCTCGCGCGTGTCGTTCACGAAGTGCAAGGAGCGGGCGCTGCGCATCATCGGCGCGCGGCCGATGTCCCGGAAGGAGCTGCGCGACCGGCTCGTTGAAAAGGGCGAGACGCCCGAAAACGCGGAGGAGACCGTCGAATGGATGGCGGGACTGCACTACCTCGACGACGAGCAGTACGCCGGGATGGTCGTCCGCCACTACGCGGCAAAGGGCTACGGTGCGCAGAAAATCAAAAACGAGCTTTTCCGCCGGGGCGTGCCGAAGGAGCTTTGGGACGCGGCGCTCGAAGAGCGGCCCGAGGACGAGGAGACCGTCTATGTGCTGCTGTGCCGGAAAATCAAAAGCGACACGCCCGACCGAGCGGAGATGAAAAAGGCCACCGACGCGCTGTTCCGGCGCGGGTTCTCATGGGATGAGATCAAGTGCGCGGTGAATCGCTTCTGGGACGAGCACGGGCGCGACTGAGCGGCTTTTGGACGAGGGTGCGGCGGGCGGCCACAGGCCGCCCCCTGCAGGAGACGCGGGACGTTTTCAACTTTTAATTCAATTTTTCGGAGGAAACTATGGCAAAAAACAAAGTGGCGCTCGTTTCACTCGGGTGCCCGAAGAATTTGGTCAACAGCGAGCAGATGCTCTACCTTCTCGCCGACGCGGGCTTTGAGCTTGTCGGCGAACCGGAGGAAGCCGACTGCGTCGTCGTAAACACCTGCGGCTTTATCGAGAGCGCCAAGAGCGAGGCCATTGACACGATCCTCGCGCTCGCGGAGCTCAAAAAGACCGGAAAACTCAAGAGCATCGTCGCGACCGGCTGCCTCGTGCAGCGCTATCAGGACGAATTCACGAAGGAACTGTCCGAGGTCGACTGCGCGCTCGGCACCGGCAGCTACGGCGACATCGTCGAGGCCGTCAAATCCTCGCTCAAGGGCAAGGGGCTGTGCCGCTACGGCGACATCGACCTGCCGGACCCGGAGCTGGGGCGCATCGTCTCGACCGGACCGGGCTGGGCCTATCTGCGCATTGCCGAGGGCTGCTCGAACCGCTGCGCCTACTGCGTCATCCCGTTTATCCGCGGCAAGTACCGCTCGCGGAAGATGGAGGACGTCGTCGAGGAGGCCGAAGCGCTCGCGAAGACCGGCGTGAAGGAGCTCATCGTTGTGGCCCAGGACGTCACGCGCTACGGCACCGACCTCTACGGAAAGCACGCGCTGCCGGAGCTGCTGCACAAGCTCTGCAAGATCAAGGGCATCGAGTGGGTCCGGCTGCACTATCTCTATCCGGACGAGTTTGACGACGAGCTCATTGACACGATCGCCTCGGAGAAAAAAATCCTCAAATACATCGACGTGCCGCTCCAGCACATCGACGACACGATTTTAAAGCGCATGAATCGGCGCGGCACCGGCGCGGAAATCCGCGCGCTGCTGACAAAGCTGCGCGAGCGCATTCCGGGCGTCGTCATCCGCACGAGCCTCATCGTAGGGCTGCCTGGCGAAGGGGAAGAAGAATTTGCCGAGCTCTGCAGCTTTTTGAAGGAAGCCAAGATGGAGCGCGCGGGCGTGTTCGTCTTTTCGCCGGAGGAGGGGACCCCCGCCGCCGCGATGGAGGACCGCTGTTCGACCGAGGAGGCCGAAAAACGGCAGGAGATCGTCATGGAGCTGCAGGAGCAGATCATGGATGAGTGGAGCCGCGGCTTCATCGGCAAGGATGTACGGGTGCTCTGCGAGGGCTACGACGAGGAGATGGGGATGCAGGTCGGCCGCACCTACGCCGACTCGCCGGAGATCGACGGCATCGTGTTCTTCTCGGGCGAGTGCCCGGCGGGCCAGATTGTTCTCGTCCACATCGATGAGTTCGTCGACGGCGAGTGGCACGGCGCTGTGGTCGAGGGCTGAGGCGCTTTTTGACGGGAAGTTGACAGGAACGTCCCGGAGATGGTATCCTTAGCAAAGCGACGCTCTTTTTCAGCGCAGCCGGGAGGCGGCGACGCCGCACCCGACGCAGGAGGAAAGGAAGATTTGACTATGACAACTGCAAGCAAGATCACAATGACGCGCATCTTCATGATCCCGTTTTTTATCGCCTGCGCGATGCTCAACTTTAAGGGACACGAATATGTTGCGCTCGCGATCTTTATCGTCTCAGCCTGCACCGACTGGCTCGACGGCTATGTTGCGCGGCACTACAACCAGGTTTCGACCTTTGGCAAGTTCGTCGACCCGCTGGCCGACAAGCTGCTCGTCACCGCCGCGCTGCTCATCTTCGTTGAGCGCGGACAGATGGCGTCCTGGATTTGCTGGATCGTTGTGGCGCGCGAATTCGCCGTTTCGGGCCTGCGCCTCGTCGCGATGGAGAGCGGCAGCGTCATCGCCGCCGCCATGTCCGGCAAGATCAAGACCTTCGCTTCGCTCGTGTGTTGCTGCTTCATGCTGCTGCCGCTGCACAGCTACGCCTTCGGCGGCTCGTTTTTGACTGTCGACCTGCTCGGCTGCATCATCATTCTCGCAACGACCGTGTATTCCGGCGTCGAATACTTCATCGTAAACAAGGCGGCGCTCGATCTCAAGAGTTGACTTTTGACCGCGTTCCGCATATAATAGCGCATAATGAATAATTGGCTGTGAACGGGAAAAGTAAAACGGTTCCAAGCGCGAGAAGAGAGCTGCCGGCTCGGCTGAAAACGGCGGCGGCGCGGGCCGTTTGAAGTGCGCCCCGGAGCCGCGGACGGAGGAAATGCCGTCCCGCCGCGCCGCGTTAAGGCGGACCGGTATTTGCCGGAGAGTGAAAAACGAGAGTGGAACCGCGAATTTTTTCGCCTCTCATGGACGGAAGTCCATGAGAGGCGCTTTTATTTTTCAGAAGGGATGTGCAAAATGAACAAGGAAAAAAGAGAGCTGGTCGAAGCGTACAAGGCGAGAGACCCCGCCGCGCGCTCGACCTTTGAGATACTCACGCTGTACCCCGGCGTCAAGGCCACAATGGCCCACAAGCGGGCGCACTGGTTTTACGAGCACCGGATGTTTTATATCGCACGCTGGATCTCCCAGCGGGCGCGCAAGCAGACCGGCATCGAGATCCACCCCGGCGCGAAGATCGGCA
>JAKOSQ010000293.1 GCA_029777215.1 Bacillota bacterium | reverse complement strand
GACAGCGGAGCTTTTCGAGGGACGACATGAGCTCCTGCAGCTCGTCGACCTCCTCCTCGCCCGCGAGCAGCGTGCGCGTTTTGAGGTAGACGAGATAGGACGCCATCTGCACAAATTCGCTCGCGACGTCGAGGTCCATCTCCTGCATCTTCGCGATGTAGTCGAGGTACTGGTCGAGGATGTCCGCAATGCGCAGATCGCGTATTTCGATTTTGTTTTTGGAGAGCAGCATCAAAATGAGACTCAGGGGACCTGTGAAGTCCTCCGTCTCGTCCTTGTCGCGGATGAGCCCCTCCAGATGAAAGGTGGGATTTTCCATTGTTATACCGTCAGCAAATAGGCCCAGTCGGCGATGCCGCCGAGCCAGTTGTAAAAGCTGTCCGTCCAGTTGACGAGGAAATTGGAGAACGCGCCGCTCCAGACGATTGCGAGCAGGACGAACATGCCGATGAATTCGTAGCGCATGAGGGTGTAGTAGGCCTTTTCGGGCAGAAACGAGAAAAGGACCTTCGAGCCGTCGAGCGGCGAAATAGGGATGAGGTTGAAGACCGCGAGCGCGCAGGAGAGATAGGCGGTCGTCAGCAGCATCTGCGCGACGACGGCGCCGAAGCTGCCCGCCCCGGCGAGGGGCGTGTAGAGGAAACCGTACACGAGCAGGATGACCGCCGCGAGCAGGACATTCGAGACGGGGCCCGCGAGCGCCGTGATCGCCATGCCGCCCTTGGGGTTTTTGAAGTTGTTCATATTGACCGGCACGGGCTTTGCCCAGCCGAATTTAAAAACGACCATCATGAGAAGGCCGAAAATGTCGATGTGCTTGATGGGGTTGAGGGTCAGGCGTCCGGCGTCCTTCGCGGTGGTGTCGCCAAGCTTGTAGGCGACGAAGCCGTGGCTCACCTCGTGGAAGGTGATGCAGATGAGCGCCGGGATGACGGTCATGAGCATGTTTGTGAGGACGGACCAGTTGAGGCCGGACCAGAAAGTCTGAAATGTGTTGATGGAAGACACCTCCGATAGGATTGCCAGTTTTCAGAAAGCTTATTGATGATTATACCAATTTCGCGGCGAAAATACAAGTGCGGGGCGGAAGTATTCACACTTGTGCAGCAAGTGGACAGTTCCGCCCCGTTTCTTATTTGACAAAACGCGAAATCTCGCCCATGAGCTCGCCCGCACCGGTCCCCTTTTCGGCGGAAAAGAGGATGACGCGGACCTCGTCCGGCAGACCGAGTGTCTCGCGGATGAGCGCGAGGTTCGGTTCGATCTCGCTTTTTTTGAGCTTGTCGCTCTTGTTGGCGATCACGACCATCGGACAGCCGGTCTCCAAAAACCAGCTCGCCATGGTGCAGTCGTCCGCCGTCGGCTTGTGGCGGGCGTCAACGATCATGACGCCGAGCGTGACAAGGCCCTCGGCCGCGAAAAACGCCTCCATGAGGCGGCCCCAGCGGTCGCGCTCCTCCTTGGAGACCTTCGCGTAGCCGTAGCCTGGCAGGTCGACGAAGTAGGCCTTTTTGTCGATAAGAAAATAGTTGACGTGGATGGTCTTGCCCGGCTGGCCGCCGACGCGGGCCATGTTTTTGTGGTTTAAAAGGCGGTTGATGACCGAGGACTTACCGACGTTGGACTTGCCGGAGAAGACAATGGTCGGCAGAGCTGCCGGGATAAAGTCTTTCGGGTTCGCGGCGGATTTGATGAATTCGACGTTATTTACGTTCATGGCGTTTCCTTACTGCTTGATATTCGTGGAGCTCACGGTTTTGCCCGGCTCGAGGACAGGAACAAGGAGCTCCGCGCGGGGGTTCTCCGGTTCCGCGGCCTTCGGCTCGAGCTTTTTTCCGAGCGCCGTTTCCAGGACGCTGTCGACGTGGTCGACGGTCACAAAGGTGAGCGCCGCGCGCACGCGCGGGTCGATCTCCTCGAGGTCCTTTTCGTTGTCCTTCGGGATAATGACGGTCTTGATGCCCGTGCGCATCGCGGCCATGGTCTTTTCGCGCAGGCCGCCGATGGGCATGACCCTGCCGCGCAGGGAGATCTCGCCCGTCATCGCGACGTCGCGCCGCACGGGGATGCCGGTCAGCGCCGAAATGACGCACACGCAGATCGCCACGCCCGCCGAGGGACCGTCCTTCGGCGTCGCGCCCTCCGGGAAGTGGATGTGGATGTCCTTCGTCCGGTAAAAGTCGTGCGGGATGCCGAGAACGTCCGCCCGGGAGCGGATATAGGAGACGGCGGCGTGCGCCGATTCCTTCATGACGTCGCCGAGGTTGCCGGTGAGCTCGAGCTTGCCGTCGCCGTCGAGCACGACGGCTTCAACGTCCAACACCGCGCCGCCGACGCCGGTCCAAGCGAGGCCGCGCACAAGGCCGATCTCGTCCGCCTTTTCGAGCACCTCGGGGTGAAACTTCGCCGGACCGAGCAGAGCTTCGAGCGTACCCGCCTTGAGGCGGACGGACTTGGCCTCGCCGTCCGCGATGCGTTTGGCCGCCTTGCGGCAGACGGAGCCGATCTCGCGCTCGAGACTGCGGACGCCGGATTCGCGCGTGTAGGAGGCGATGAGCTCGCGCAGCGCGTCGTCGCTCATCGCGAGCTGGGCGGCCGAGAGGCCGTGCTTTTTGCGCTGCTTCGGCAGCAGATGCTGCTTTGCGATCATGAGCTTTTCTTCGTCCGTATAGCTCGCAAGCTCGATGATCTCCATGCGGTCGAGAAGAGCGCGCGGAATGGTGTCCGTCGTGTTCGCGGTGGTAATGAACATGGTGTCGCTCAGATCGTAGGGAATCTCAAGGTAATGGTCGCGGAAGGCGTGGTTCTGCTCGATATCGAGCGCCTCCAAAAGCGCTGCGGATGGGTCGCCGCGGTAGTCGCTCGCGAGCTTGTCGACCTCGTCGAGGAGCATGAGCGGGTTCGAGCTGCCGGCCTGGATGAGACCGGCGACGATGCGCCCGGGCATCGCGCCGACGTAGGTCTTGCGGTGGCCGCGAATCTCCGCCTCGTCGTGGATGCCGCCGAGGGAGATGCGCGTGAGCTTGCGGTTGGTCGCGCGGGCGATCGACATGGCGATGCTCGTTTTGCCGGTGCCCGGAGGGCCGACGAGGCAGAGCACCGTGCCCTTGAGCTCCGGCGCGAGCTGCTTGACGGCGAGATATTCGATGATGCGGTCCTTGACCTTCTCGAGACCGAAATGGTCCTCGTCGAGCATTTTGCGGGCGCGCTTGATATCGGCGCACTCCTTCGTCTTTTTGTTCCACGGCAGCTCGAGGCAGGTGTCGAGATAGGCGTGCTGCAGCGCGCTCTCCGAGGAGCCCACGGGCTGCTTCATCATGCGCGAGAGCTCCTTCATGAGCTTTTCACGGATGTCGGGCGCGAGATGCAGCGCCTCGAGCTTCTTGCGGTAGTCCTGGAATTCCTCAAAGCCGTCGTCGTATTCGCCGAGCTCGCCCTGGATGACCTTCAGCTGCTCGCGGAGGAAAAACTCCTTCTGCGACTTGTTCATCTGCTCGTGCGTGCGCTCGTTGAGGTCCTGTTCGATGGACATGACGGCGATCTCGCGCGCGAGGAAGCGGTTGAGCAGACTGATGCGCGCGAGGGGTTTGAGTTCTTCGAGCAGGGCCTGCTTTTTCTCGGGCTTCATGTAGATGTTCTGGGCGATAAAATCGGAGACGTAGCCGGGATCGTCCGCGTCCGCGACCTTCGCCAGCAGTTCGGGCGGCAGCGCGCCGAAGAGGTGAACGTATTCGTCAAACAGGGACGTGCACTGCCGGATGAGGGCTTCCGCGCGCGCGGAGGAAAATTTCGTTTCGCTCTCGACCGGCAGAACGGCGGCGACGTCGTAGTCTTTCTGGGAGTCAAAGCGCAGCATCCTTGCGCGCTGCTGGCCTTCGACGAGTACACGCGCGCCATCTGTCCCCGGGATGCGGAGCAGCTGTTTGACGCGGCAAAGCGTGCCGATCTCGTAGAGATCGCGCTCGGCGGGAATTTCCTGCGAAATGTCGCGCTGCGCGACGACGAACACGGTGCGGTCGCCGGCGAGGGCCGAGTCGAGCGCGGCGACGGAGCGCTCGCGGATGACGTCAAAGTTTATGAGCATTCCGGGAAAGACGGACAGCCCGCGCATCGGCAGCAGCGGATAGCTCGTCTCGATCGGAAGAGTAATTTCGTTCATGTGCTTTCCTCCTTTTGAGGTGTTTGATGAAAGGCGGAAGAGCGGAAAACGCTCTCCCGCCATGGTTGTCAAAAAGCCGCACGCAAAGTGCGGCTTTTCGTCCGGCGGCAGGGCCGCCTTGATAGCTTCTTACTGTGCGGAGGCGTCGGGCAGCTGCTCGCTCTTGCGGTGCACGAGCGGCGAGGTGCCGTTTTTGACGCATTCCGCCGTAATCACGACCTGCGTGATCGTCGGGTCGGAGGGGACCTCGAACATGATGTCCGTCATGATGCCCTCCATGACGCTGCGCAGACCGCGCGCGCCGATCTCCATTTCGATGGCCTTGTCGGCGATTGCGCCGAGGGCGGCCTCTTCAAAGACGAGCTCGACGTCGTCATAGCCGAGCAGGGCCTTGTACTGGCGCGTGAGCGCGTTCTTTGGCTCCTGCAGGATCTCGATGAGGTCCTCGCGCTTTAAGGAGTTGAGCGGGACGATGACCGGCAGACGGCCAATGAGTTCGGGAATGATGCCGAACTTCAGCAGATCGTGCGACTGCACGTTCTGCATGAGCTCGCCGGTGTCGCGCTCCGTTTTGCTCTTGATCTCCGCGCCGAAGCCCATGCTGCGCCGGTCCATGCGGTTTTCAATGATCTTCTCGATGCCGTCGAAAGCGCCGCCGCAGATAAAGAGAATGTTCGTCGTGTCGACCTTGATGAATTCCTGGTGCGGGTGCTTGCGTCCGCCCTGGGGCGGGACGTTCGCGACCGTGCCCTCGAGAATTTTCAGCAGCGCCTGCTGCACGCCCTCGCCGGAAACGTCGCGCGTGATGGAGGTGTTCTCGCTTTTGCGGGAGATCTTGTCCATCTCGTCGATGTAGATGATGCCGCGCTCGGCCTTTTCCACGTCGAAATCCGCCGCCTGCAGAAGACGCAGGAGGATGTTTTCAACGTCCTCGCCGACATAACCGGCTTCGGTGAGCGTAGTGGCGTCCGCAATGGCAAAAGGCACGTCCAGCACTCTTGCGAGCGTCTGGGCGAAGAGCGTCTTGCCGCTGCCGGTGGGGCCAATGAGGAGAATGTTACTCTTTTGCAGGTCAATGTCGCTGTTGTCGCCGTAGAGCACGCGCTTGTAGTGGTTGTAGACGGCGACGGAGAGGGCGATCTTGGCCTTGTCCTGGCCGATAATATAGTCGTCGAGTATTTTTTTGATGTCGGCCGGGCGCGGAAGCTCATCCGCGCGCAGACCGAAGTCTGCGGCACTCGTCTTTTTGGCGGAGGCGGCGCCGCGCTGGGCGTCGTAGCCCTCGTCGATAATGCTCATGCACAGCCGGACGCATTCGTCGCAGATGTATGAGCCGTTACCGGCAATCAGGCGGTCGACCATCGACTGAGGCTTGCCGCAGAAGCTGCAGCGTATATTTTTGCTCTCTTCAAATTTAGACATAATTACCCCGTAATTTATAGGTTAGATGCCCGGACAGTGCTCAGCGCTTGGAGATGACCTTGTCGATGAGTCCGTAGGTACAGGCGGCGTCCGCCGACATGAAGTTGTCGCGCTCGGTGTCGATCGCGATCTGTTCAATGGGCTTGCCGGTATTTTCGGCGAGGATGCGGTTCAGTTTCTCGCGGGTATGCAGCATCCATTCCGCCTGAATCTTGATGTCGGAGGCCTGTCCCTGCGTGCCGCCGGAGGGCTGGTGGATCATAATCTCGGAGTTCGGGAGCGCATAGCGCTTGCCCTTCGCGCCGCTCGAGAGCAGGAATGCGCCCATCGAGGCGGCCATGCCGATGCAGATGGTGGAAACGTCGCATTTCACATACTGCATTGTGTCATAGATCGCCATGCCGGCCGTTACGCTGCCGCCGGGGCTGTTGATATAAAACTGGATGTCCTTGTCGGGGTCCTGCGCTTCCAAAAACAGAAGCTGGGCAACGATGAGGCTCGCGGTGGTGTCGTTGACTTCCTCGGAGAGCATGACGATGCGGTCGTTGAGCAGGCGGGAGAAGATGTCGTAGGACCGCTCGCCGCGGGAGGTCTGTTCGATGACATAGGGTACGAGGCTCATGTTCATGTCTGGTTTTAAGATTCTGTCGTTCATTTCTTTTTGCACTCCTTTGAATGTTCGCAAATTTATAGGAATGCGTCCTCAGGGACGATTACTATACAGGCTTATGTGCTTCGGGAACACTCGACGGAGAAACCGGGTCGAAAATTGTGGGGGAAGGATCACTCCGCCTTCGGAGCTTCTTCCTCAGCGGCAGGCTCGGCCTTGTCGGCTGCTGCCTTCTTGGTTCTCTTAGCGGGTTTCTTGGCGGGCTTTTCCTCAGCCTTTTCCTCGGTCGCTTCTTCGTCCTCTTTTTCCTCGGGCGGGAGGGCGACGGCGTTTTCCATGAGGAGGTCGTTCGCTTTTCTCATGCGCATGTCATTGACGATGCTCTCGCGCGGAACGGCTTCCTTGATCTGGTCGAGGGTGATGCGGTAGGCGTCTGCGAGGTCCTGGAGGGTCTTGTCGACATCCTCGTCGGCGATCTCGATCTTTTCGGCGTCGGCGACAGCGGCGAGCAGAAGGTCTGTGCGGACCTGCTCGACGGCCTGCGGACGGATCATGTCCTGGAAGGACTTCGGGTCCATGCCGGCCATGCGCATATATTCCTCGAGACGCATGCCGCGCGCCATGAGGTTCTGGTCATATTCCTGCATGATCTGGCCCATGCGCTCTTCGATCATGGCTTCGGGGATGTCCGCTTCCATGTCGTCTGCTGCGGCCTTGATGACTTTATAGCCGAAATCGTTGTCGACAGCTTCCTTGCGGGCGCTGACGAGCTGATCCATAATAGCAACTTTATACTCGGAAAGAGTGTCGAATTCGGAGACGTCCTTCGCAAATTCATCGTCGACGGCCGGAAGCTCGGTCTCCTGGACCTCATGTACCTTGACCTTGAAGACGACGGCCTTGCCGGCGAGGGACTCGTGATAGTCCTCCGGGAAGGTAATGTCGAGCTCCTTTTCGTCGCCGGCCTTCATGCCGACGATCTGCTCCTCGAAGCCGGGGACAAAGCGGTTGCTGCCGAGCTCAAGGGTCTGCTCTTCGGCCTTGCCGCCTTCGAAGCGCTCGCCGTCGAGGTAGCCGTCGTAGTCGATGACGACGGTGTCGCCCATCTTGGCAGCGCGCTCGACAGTGATCTGGCGGGCGTTGCGCTTGCGCATCTCTTCAATGTATTCGTCGACCTTCTCGTCGGTGACGGTGTCGTCATCGCGCGGGGCCTCGACGCCCTTGTACTTGCCGAGCTTGACCTCGGGGTAGAGAGCGGCTTCAAAGCTCAGCGTGAGGGTCTTGTCATCGGAGACGTCGGTGTCGGTGAGGTTCGGGCGGCCGACGGTCTTGAGCTTTTCCTGCTCAGTCGCGAAGGCGAAAGCCTTGGGTGCGAGGTCCTCGAAAGCGTCCTCATAGAACACTTCCGTGCCGTACATGCCTTCTATAACCATTCTCGGAGCCTTGCCCTTGCGGAAGCCGGGGACGGTGATGGTCTTTTTGTTCTTGAGGTAAGCGCCGTTGACGGCTTCCTCAAAAGCGTCCTTATCTACTTCCACCTGAAAGGTGACTTCATTATTTTCTTTCTTTTCAACGTTCTTGACGATCATTAGGTTTTTTCCTCCTACAAATTCACCGGAAGTCATAAGTTCCGATGATAACAAATTACATAAGCTGTATTCTAACAGATTTACACATCAAATGCAAATACTTTTTGTGAATAATCGTCGCCGGCTGTCACTCAGCGATCCGCAGGGGCCGAAAGCCCAGGAAATCTGAGGAAACAAGGCGGTAACGGGTGCCGGCGCGCTCGCCCTCAAAGCGCAGAGCGTGGCCCTTGCCGTGGATATGGCCCGCACAGCAGAGCGTCACGCCGTATTTTTCAAAGAGCGCGAGGATTTCCTCGCAGACATAGTTGCCGTAGATCGGCGGGTAGTGGAGAAAAACGTATTTCTCCCGCTCCCCCGCCGCCTTGAGCGAGGTCTCCAGCCGCATGAGCTCGCGCGCCATGATCTTTTTGTCGTGGGCGGAGCCCGTCTCCTCCTCGTAGAACCAGCCGCGCGTGCCGCAGATCGCGAGGTCCCCGTAGAAAAAGCAATTGTTATTTAAGATGTCTATCGTTGTGATGCCGTTGGCGGCGAAAAAGGCCTTCGCCTTCGAGGCGGTCGACCACCAGTAGTCGTGGTTGCCCTTGAGGACGATCTTCTTTCCGGGCAGACGGTCGATGAAAAGAAAGTCCTCCCGGCAGCTGTCAAAGTCCATTCCCCAGCTCAGATCGCCGCAGAGGACGGTCACGTCCTCAGGTCCGAGGGCCGCAAAGCCCTCCCGCAGCCGCTCGGCGTGGTTTTGCCACGCCTTTCCGAAAACGTCCATCGGCTTGTCTGCACCAAAGGAGAGGTGCAGATCGCCGATCGCGTACAGTGCCATTTTATGATCTCCCCTGTCGCGCGCCGGTGCGCGCCGTTTTTCAGCTCAGCCGCCGGACGCTGTAGGCCGCGCGCAGCTCGCCCGTTTCGCTCGCCGGCAGAATCTCAACGCTGTCCCCGACCGAGAGCACCGCCGCGAGCTCGTTATCGCTCACCGACAGGACGTACCAGCAGTCCCCGCCCGTGAGCTTCACATAGACGTTCGTGTTCCCGTCGACCACGGCCGAGCGCAGATCGGCGATCGTCCCCTTGACGGCCTTGGCTTCCGTTTTGCTCTCGCTGGAGAGATTGCTGTCAGCGAGGAGGTTGACATAATTTTTTTCACATCCGGCGACGCTCGTGCCGGATGCGACGAGCTGGTACTGCTGGACGTTGACCATCGCGTACATCTTGACGAGTCCCCCGCTGTCCTTGAGCGCCATGAAGTAGGTCGGCTGGTTGGAGATGTTCAGCAGCAGCGGGAAGGTCGCGGTGTAGTCCATGTACTGGACGATGCCCTCGGCCGAGGACATGGCGGCGGTCTCCTGCGCGCCGGCGCAGGCGTAGTATTTGGCTTCCTTCGTGCGCTGGTTCGTCAGCAGAAAGCCGATGTTCGAGCCGTCGGACGCGACGCTCGTGACGCCGGTGTACATGTAAACGTCGTCGTCCTTGGCGATGTAGTTGTAGCCCTCGGTCGTGACGGTGACGCCCTTCTGGCCGATGAAGGAGTTGAGCCAGCCGTTTTGATATGTGCCGTGGTAGTTGTATTGCTCCGTGATGAGCTCGGCGGAATAAACGCGGTCGACCCAGGAGGGCACGTCCTCATAGTATTCACACTTTCCGGTGATGGCATTCATGAGCACCGCGCCGTGGATGTCCGTGCCGCCGAAAAGACCGATGCGCTTGACGACGCGCGGGCAGACCCAGTACGGCGTGCCCTCGTCGTCGATCTCAAAGTTCGGGTTGTCAAAGATATAGGTCGGGTACTGGAAGCGCAGCCGGCGGCTGACGTTGCGGAAGAAATACTCGCTCCGGGAGTATTTCATGCCCTCGTTGAGCCGGACGGCGTCGGCCTTCTGCGTGACCATGTCGATGACGATATAGGCCGGCAGGCCATTGCGGACGTTTGCCGCCCACTTGAAAAAGTCGCCGTAGACGAGCGGCGTCACGCGGACGGGGCGGGACTTGTAGTTGATCTGGGTGTAATCGTCCGCGACCTCGAACTGCGAAACGGTGCTCGCGAGCTCGCCCATCTTTTTGTCCCCGAGCTTGCGGGCGCTGTCCGCGTCGAGCATCGGAATCTGGTCGAAGGAGATTTCCGGGATGTCGCTGGCGAAGTCGCCCTGCTCAACGGTCAGCAGATCGCGGTAGGAGCGGGCGCGCAGCAGCGGCGAGGAGACGATGCTGCCCACGATGAAGATCACCGCGAGCACCACGCACACGCCGAAGGAGACGGTGCAGTTGACCTTGATGCTGTCCCAGAGCTCGCGGCCGCTGTCCGCGCGGAAGAGTCCCTGCGTGAGGATGGAGCAAAAGCAGTAGACGACCGCCACGAGCAGGATGAACGTGTAGAATGCGGGATCGTGAAAGTTGAAAGCGGGCAGCTTGAAGTAGAAGTAGACGAGCGCGAAAACAAGCGTCACGAGGAAGCTCATGCTCATGCTGCGGCCTTTTTTCTGTCCGGTTGTGTTATTCATAAGTACCTCCGTTTTATTTTTCCGGGTCGGATGCCCGTGCGTTCACTATACTCCATTTTGGCGCGCGCTTCAATCCCTATCTGCATCTGCGCGCACCCTTTTGCCTCTGCGGAAATATACTGCGTTAGTGCGGGCGCGGGCCGCCCGCGAAACGGGAGGGATCGCTTTGGAGGAGAAGATCACAACGCTCGATCGCGCGCCGCTCGGCGGCACGGCGTTCGTCGTTTCGCTGCCGGACGGTGGGGCGCTGCGGCGGCTGCTCGATCTGGGTCTTGTGGAGGGCGCGGCGGTCGTCCCGCTGTTTGTCAGCCCGAGCGGCGGGACGCGGGCCTATCTTCTGCGCGGCGCGGTCATCGCGCTGCGGCGGGACATCGCGGGCGCGGTGACGGTGAGACTGCAGGCACATGCGGTGCGGGAGCCCTCGCGCCACGCCGGAGCAAAGGAGCGGGTGAATGGATGAGCATAGCACGGCGCGCGGGCGGGTGATCGCGCTCGCCGGAAATCCGAATGTCGGGAAGAGCACGGTCTTCAACGCGCTCACGGGCCTTCGGCAGCACACGGGCAACTGGCCGGGCAAGACGGTCGAGAGCGCCGAGGGCGTCTACCGCTTTGCGGGAGAGCGCTACACGCTCGTCGACGTTCCGGGGGCCTATTCCCTGCTCGCGAGCTCGCCCGAGGAGGGCATCGCGCGGGACTTTCTCTGCTTCGGCGGGGCGGACGCCATCCTCATCGTCGCGGACGCGACCTGTCTCGAGCGGAACCTTAATCTGACGCTGCAGATTCTCGAGGTGACGGACCGGGCCGTTTTGTGCGTGAACCTCCTCGACGAGGCCGCGAAAAAGAACATCCGCGTCGACCTTGCCGCCTTGTCGCGGCGGCTGGGCATCCCTGTCGTCGGCACGAGCGCCCGCAGCGGCGCGGGACTGGAAGCGCTCGAGCAAGCGGTCGCGGACGTCGCCGCAGGCAGGACGCGGACGACACCTTTGCGGCTCGAATGCGGCGCGGCGGCCGAAACGGCGGCGGGACTGCTCGTTCCGGCGCTTGAAGAGAAGCTCGGCGGCAGGGTACCCGCCCGCTGGGTGGCGCTCCGGCTGCTGGAGGGCGACCGGAGCCTCGCTCCGCCTCTGCGGGCACACGGCGCGGGGGACATTCTTGCGGCGCCGGAGGTGAAAACGGCGCTCGGCCGCGCGCGGGCTGCGCTCGCGCTCGCGGGCTGCGACGCCGACGCGCTCATGCGCGAGGACGTTTCGCGCACGCTGCGTCTCTGCGCCGACATCGCCGCCGAGACGGTGCGGCAGGGGCCGGACAGCGCCGCGCGGGACCGCGCGATCGACAAGGTACTTACTTCGAAGCGCACGGGCATTCCGATCTTGCTCGGCTTTCTTTTTTTCGTCTTCTGGCTGACGATTGAGGGCGCGAACGCCCCCTCCGCCCTGCTTTCCAAGTGGCTGTTTTCGCTGCAGGAGCCTTTTTCGGCGCTGCTCGGCTCGCTCGGCTCGCTCGGCGTGTCGCCGTGGCTCCGGGGCGCGCTCGCCGACGGGATGTACCGGACGGTGGCGTGGGTCGTGGCGGTCATGCTGCCGCCGATGGCCATTTTCTTCCCGCTGTTTACGCTTTTGGAGGATGCGGGCTTTCTGCCGCGCATCGCCTTTGATCTTGACAACTGCTTCCGCAGGGCCGGCTGCCACGGGAAGCAGGCTCTGACGATGTGCATGGGCTTCGGCTGCAACGCTGCCGGGGTCACGGGCTGCCGCATCATCGACTCGCCGCGCGAGCGGCTCGTCGCCATCGTGACGAACTGCCTCGTCCCCTGCAACGGCCGCTTTCCAACGCTCATCGCCCTCATCTCGATGTTTTTCGCCGTCTCGGCGGGCGGCCTGGGCAGCTCGCTCGTCTCGACCGCCGTGCTGACGCTGACGATCGTTTTCAGTGCCGCGATGACGCTGCTCGTGTCAAAGCTTCTGTCCAAGACGGTGCTGCGGGGCCTGCCCTCGTCCTTTATCCTCGAGCTTCCCCCCTACCGCGCGCCGCAGTTCGGCAAGGTGATCGTCCGCTCGATCGCCGACCGGACGCTGTTCGTCCTCTTCCGCGCGGTCGTCGTCGCGGCGCCCGCGGGCTTCGTCATCTGGGTGCTCGCCAACACGGACGCGGGCGGCGCGAGCGTGCTTTCCGTCTGCGCCGGCGCGCTCGACCCCTTGGCGCGCGTCTTCGGGCTCGATGGCTTCATCCTGCTCGCCTTCCTCCTCGGCTTTCCGGCCAACGAGATCGTGCTGCCGATCCTCATCATGGGCTATCTCTCCGCCGGCT
>JAKOSQ010000027.1 GCA_029777215.1 Bacillota bacterium | reverse complement strand
CTGAATCTCGCTCTTGACGGAATCCTTGAAGTATTCCTCCCAGGTCTTGCCCTCGGAGATACCGCACTGCTGCTTGTCGTAAGGCTTCGTGGTGTCGAGGCCGAGATAGGAAAGGTACTGGCTGTTCTGCGTGACGAAGTTATTAACATAGGATTTATAGAAGAAGTTGTACTCGGCTGCGCTGTAGCTCACGTCGCCGGCCTTCAGCGCCGTAAAGTGATTGTAATAAAAGCCGGAGCTGATCAGAAGCGCCACGGCGAGGATCACGATCACGACGATCCAGGAGGTGAGCTTGACACGGGAAGCACGTTTCGCGGCCTTTTCTGCCTTTTGCTGGGCGAGCTGATGTTTTTCGACGCCCTGCTCGCGCTCCTGCTGGCGGATCTTCTTCTGCGTAGATGCACTCATATTTTGGTATCATTCCTTTTCTTCTTGATAGGCTGAGGGAAGCGACTGCAAATGTTTCGATAATTCATGCTATTATACTGCATCCGGCGCGCGGTTTCAAGTATAACATAAAATCCCTTTCAATGTGGTGGAAAAACTTCACGCGCGTGTCTCGTCCGTCTGCGTGAGACGGCGGCGGAGGGCGTCCTGCCGGGCCTGCGAGAGTCCGCAGGCGGAGAGGTAGTCGGGCACGCCGCCGTAGCGCTCGCGGAGATAGGCGAGCAGGCGCAGCATATTTTCCGGCTGTGTGGCAAAAAAAGGATCATCCCGCGAGGCGATGCGCCCGCTGCGGCAAAGCTCCTCGACGAGCGGCGCGAGATAGAGCCGGCTGAGACAGTAGTCCGCGGCGGCGTCCTCATCCGAAACCCCGCAGAGGGACAGCAGCAGCGCCGCGATGATGCCCGTCCGGTCCTTGCCGGTGGCGCAGTGGAACAAAACGCAGCCCGGCGCGTCCGCGAGCGCCGCGAACACGTCGCGGACCCAGTCCTGCGCGTGATCCACGAGGCGGATGTAGTGGTCCGCCCAGCAGAAGGTCTTTCCGTCGAGACCCTCGCCGCGCGCGGCGGTTTTGTCATAGAGCGGAACGGCGGTGTAGCGGACCCAGCTTTGTGCCGCGAGCATGTCCGGTGTGCGCTCGCGCTCAGCTTCGGAGCGCAGGTCGACGGCGGCGGAGAGCCCGTAGAGCCGCAGAAAGCGGAGGTCCGCCTCTGAGAGCAGGGCCGGGACGTCCGAGCGCAGAAAAACCCCGCTGCGCGTGACGCCGCCGCAGGCGGTGTACCCGCCGAGATCGCGCGCGTTCATCAGCCCGTCAAGCGGCAGTCGTCTGTATGCCAGCATAGGGAGCCTCCTTTTCTGAATGCTGTGTTTTTTTCATGTTACCACAGATAATGACCGACGGGGATAAAATCGAAGCCGCAAAATTCGGTAATATTTTTTTGTCTTTCATTCTTGACAAATGCACATGCTTGTGCATAACTCGGTGGGAAGTGTTCAAAAATCGTGTCAAAAAGCGTGAAAAACCCTGACACAACGGGCAAAATGAGGCCATACGGCGGTAACTTGCGCCGTCCGGACGGCTGTGGTACAATGATTGCGCCCGATGCGCGCACGCCGCGGCATCCCGGCAGGCCCCGCGCACGGCGCGCCGCCGGGGGGGCTGTGGTACAATGATTGCGCCCGATGCGCGCACGCCGCGGCATCCCGGCAGGCCCCGCGCACGGCGCGCCGCCGGGGGGGCTGTG
>JAKOSQ010000292.1 GCA_029777215.1 Bacillota bacterium | reverse complement strand
TTCAGCTCCCGGGTGGAGTGGGTGCCGAAGACTTTCGCAATAACACTCATGGCTTTTGTGCCTTTCTGTGAGGTGGATTTGATATGTCTGTACATACCTAATTTCGAATTGTATCACACAATCGGCGAGAAAAAAAGGGGAAAACGCTTTGTCCGGCCCATTTTTACAATTTCGTCACATTGTCCGGCCCTCGCTTGCATTGTGTGCGCGTGTGCGGTAGAATGCTGCCTGCGTACCGGCGCTCAGTCGGTCTTCCGGGCGCATATTTTTTTGCGCGCCTTCGGGCGCGAACTCTGCGAGGCTTTTGTTACAATTCCTCACTTGACGCGGAGCCCTAAAGGGCGTAACATTATCCTAATGTACCTCATGCGTTAAATCGTAAAATCCCTTTTTTATGAAAGGACTGAAGCGCTATGAAAACGATGCTTTTGGGCAACGAAGCCGTTGCCCGCGGGCTTTACGAGGCGGGCTGCCACTTCCTGTCCGCCTACCCCGGCACACCCTCGACCGAGATCGCCGAAACCGCCGCAAAGTTTGACGAGGTCTACTGCGAGTGGGCCCCGAACGAAAAGGTCGCAATGGAGGCAGCCATCGGCGCGTCCATCGCCGGCGCGCGCAGCTTCTGTGCGATGAAGCACGTCGGCCTCAACGTCGCCGCCGACCCGCTCTTCACCGCCTCCTACACCGGCGTCAACGGCGGCATGGTCATCACGGTCGCGGACGACCCCGGCATGCACTCGTCCCAGAACGAGCAGGACTCCCGCCACTACGCCATTGCCGCGAAGCTCCCGATGCTTGAGCCGTCGGACAGCGGCGAGTGCCTGCAGTTCACGAAGCTCGCCTTCGATCTCTCCGAGGAATTTGACGCGCCGGTCCTTCTCCGCACCTGCACCCGCGTGGCCCACTCCCAGAGCATCGTCGAGACCACCGAGCGCGTCGAGCGCGAGCTGAAGCCCTATGAAAAGAACCCCGGCAAATACGTCATGATGCCCGGCAACGCCATCCGCCGCCACCCGGTCGTCGAGGAGCGCACGCAGCGTCTGACGGAATATGCCGAAAAGACCGAGCTCAACCGCGAGGAGCCGGGCGACGACCTCGTCGGCTTCGTCACCTCCGGCACCTGCTACCAGTACCTGCGCGAGGTTTTCCCGAACGCGAGCATCTTCAAGCTCGGCATGGTGAACCCGCTGCCGCTCGAGCGCCTGCGCGCGTTCGCGAAAAAGGTCCAGAAGCTCATCGTCGTTGAGGAGCTCGACCCGGTCATAGAAACGCAGCTGCGCGCCGCCGGCATCCGCGTCGACGGCGGCAAGGACCTCTTCGGTCTGTGCGGCGAACTCTCCCAGAACAAAATTCGCCGCGCTCTCGGCGTCGACCGCCCGGACAGCGTCGGCTTTGACGAACCCGTGCCCCCGCGTCCGCCCACGCTCTGCCCCGGCTGCCCGCACAGAGGCACCTTCTTCACGCTGCAAAAGCTCGGCGTCACTGTCTGCGGCGACATCGGCTGCTATACGCTCGGCGCCCTGCCCCCGCTCGGCGCGATCGACACCACCGTCTGCATGGGCGCGTCCATCTCGGCGCTGCACGGCTTCAATACCGTCCGCGGCAAGGAAAACGCCAAAAAGTCCGTCGCTGTCATTGGCGAC
>JAKOSQ010000291.1 GCA_029777215.1 Bacillota bacterium | reverse complement strand
CGTCGAGGACTCGACGAATGAAACGGACGACTGTGCGCGCAATGTCGTGCGCCACCGGGTCTTGCCCGCGCTGCGGGAGCTAAACGGCGCGTTCGACCAAAACGCCGCGCGCTGCCTCAAAAATCTCCGCGCGGACGAGGCGCTGCTTGACGCGCTCACGGACGAATTTCTCGCCAAAAACCTTGCGGAAAACGCGCTCGACGCCGCCGCGCTTGCGGCGCTGCCTGCCCCGCTCGCGGCCCGCGCTGTGCAGCGGCTGTGTCCGCGCTCCCTTTCGGAGAAGCACATCGCCGCCGTCCTTGCGCTCGCGGGGAGCGAAGATGCCCGCGGCTGTGCCGACCTGCCGGGACTGCGCGTCACGCGGGACCGTGCCGCGCTGCGCTTTGGCGCGGTGGAGGCACCGCCTATTGTACCGCGCGCCCTGCATCCGGGCGAGACGATCGAGCTGCCCGAGGCGGGGCTGTCGGCTTCCTGCGCGTTCATAGCCTGTTCAAGCGAAGTTCACGATTCATTTAACATTTTTTGCTTTAAAAGTGCTACCATTTGTGGTACGATTATTATTAGCTCCCGCGCGGACGGGGAAAAGATTCGCCTGCGCGGCAGAAACTGCACAAAGACCCTCAAGAAGCTCTTTTCCGAGGCCGGGCTTAACGGACCCGGAAGGAACGCGGTGCCCGTTTTGTATGACGACGCGGGCCCGATCGCGGTTTACGGCTTCGGCATCGCCGAGCGCTGTGCCGCGCAGCCGGGGGACGACATTGTGCGCGTCGCGCTCCGGCCGCTCAAAACCGAATAAAACAACACTCACTAGATATAGAAAAAACAGGGAGAAAGATCATGAAGGACGACATTCTCAGAGTCCTGCTCTCGCAGGAACAGATCGATCAGCGCGTACATGAGCTCGGCGCGGAACTGACGGAAAAATTCAAGGGCGAGGAGCCGCTGTTCATCGGCATCCTCAAGGGCAGTTTCGTTTTCATGGCGGACCTCGTTCGCTGCGTCGACCTCAAAAGCTCGGTCGATTTTATGGCGGTATCCTCTTACGGCTGCGGGACCAAATCCTCCGGCGCCGTCAAGATTATGAAGGACCTCAACGAGGACATCGCCGGCCGGCATGTCGTCATCGTCGAGGATATCCTCGATTCCGGCGTGACGCTCAACTACCTCTGCGGCTACCTCCAGAACCGCAAGCCCGCCGACATCACGCTCGTCACCCTGCTCGACAAGCCCGCGCGCCGCAAGGCACCCATCACGGCCGACTTTGCCGGCTTTGAGGTCCCGGACGAGTTCGTCGTGGGCTACGGCATGGATTACGCGGAGAAATACCGCAACCTCCCCTATGTCGGCATCCTCAAGCCGGAGGTCTACTCCAACTGAAACGAACACAATTCCTGTTTCCGCGCGAAACGGCGCTCCCATTAACGCAAAGGAAGTGATTGCAGCTTGAAACCAAACCCCAAACAGGCCAGAGACGTCGGATTTTACATCCTTATTCTCGTCATTTTACTGGCGGCGATCTTCTCAATGACCTCGCAGGACCAGACGCAAAAGGATATCAAGACCTCGGAGATCATCGACCTCTTCCAAAACGAAAAAGTCGAGTCGTTCAGCCTTGTCGGCACCGAACTGACGCTGAACCTTCGCGAGGAATATAACGGCAGCAAAATCATCACGACCGAGGTCGATACCGCACAGCACTTCTACGACGACCTCGGCGATCTGATCAAGCAGCAGAAAAAAGACGGCGTCCTCACCGAATACGACTACAAAAAGGCGTGGACGGCCCCGTGGTGGGTCGCGATACTGCCCTATCTCGGTATCTTCATCATCTTCGGCGTCCTCTACTACGCGATGATGAAGGCCGCCTCGCAAAACGGCGGCACCGGCGGCGCCGCGCACTTCGGCCGCGCCCGCACCAAGCTCGGCTCGGACGAGAAAAAGCACGTCACGTTCGCGGACGTTGCCGGGGCGGAGGAGGAGAAGGCCGAGCTGCAGGAGATCGTCGGCTTCCTCAGAAACCCGACCGCCTACACCGCGATGGGCGCACGCATCCCCAAGGGCGTGCTGCTCGTCGGCCCTCCGGGAACCGGCAAGACCCTGATCGCCAAGGCGGTCGCGGGCGAGGCCGGCGTCCAGTTCCTGTCCATTTCCGGCTCCGACTTTGTCGAACTGTACGTCGGCGTCGGCGCAT
>JAKOSQ010000290.1 GCA_029777215.1 Bacillota bacterium | reverse complement strand
GGTTGAGCGGCGACATGACGCCGTGGAGGACGTGGTAGACGCCGTTATATTCGCGTCCGCGCTCAAAGGACAGCACGTCGCGCGGCTCGGCGACAACGCAGATGACGCTCTGGTCGCGCTTTGCGTCGCTGCAGATGGAGCACTTGTCCCCGTCCGTCAGGTTCTGGCAGACCGGACAGCAGTGGACGGCGTGCTTGGCGTCCAGGATCGCCTGTGCGAAGGCCGCGGCCTCCGCCTCCGGCAGGGAGAGGACGTGAAACGCCAGCCGCTGGGCGCTCTTTTTGCCGACGCCCGGCAGCGACGCGAATTTATCAATGAGGTTTTCCAAAGAGGGCGGGAAAAAGGGCATGGCGTTGCGCTCCTGTCGTCAAATGATTGGTGGGGTTCAGGCGTTGCGGATGGCTTCGATGGCGGCTTTGCGGTCCGGCTTTTTGAAGACGGCGCTGCCGGCGACGAGGACGTTCGCGCCCGCTTCCTTGCAGAGCTTCGCCGTGACGGAGTCGACGCCGCCGTCCACCTCGAGTTCGCAGGTGGGCTTCAGCCCGTCGATCATGCGACGGACCGCCGTGATCTTCGGGAGCTGGTCTTCCATGAAGCTCTGGCCGCCGAAGCCCGGCTCGACCGTCATGATGAGCACCATGTCGAGTAAGCCGATGTACGGCAGCAGCAGCTCCGACGGAGTTTGCGGCTTGAGCACCAGTCCAACCTTCTTGCCGCAATCCTTGACCGTCTTGATGGCGGCGTAGATGTCCTGCGGCTGGTCCGCTTCGATGTGGAAGGTGACGAGGTCCGCGCCAGCGTCGCAGAAGGCCTTGACGTAGCGGTGGGGGCGGTCGATCATGAGGTGGACGTCGAGAAACATGTCGGTGGCCTTGTGCAGCGAGGCGACGACCGGGACACCGATGGAGATGTTCGGGACAAAAAGCCCGTCCATCACGTCGACGTGGAGATAATCCGCGCCGCCGGCCTTGACGTCGTTGATATCGGGTAAAAGGTCCGCGAAATTCGCGGCCAGAATGGATGGTGAAAGCTTGGTCATAGGGTGGTTCCTCCTGATTTGTGAACAGACGCTGCGCGGCGGCATAGGATGGTTCAGCCGGACCGCGCGCGAGGGCTTTTGAGATACGGGGACGGGAAGCTGTGCTTTCCGTCCCCCGCGGACGCAAATGCATACATATAGATTATAACGCGTAAAATCACGGCTTGCAAGGTCAATCGCGTGCCGCGCACAAAGATGTTGTCAAAGTCCTTTATCTGCGTTATAATGGTAGCTCTGAAAGGTGGGTTCAAGCATGACTTTAGACGAATATCTTTCCTCCCTCGCGGGCAAGCGTATCGCCGTAGTGGGCTACGGCGTCTCCAACGCGCCCTTGACGGAGCTTTTATTATCCCACGGCTGCGACGTGACTGTCCGCGACAAGCGGACCCCGCTCGAATTTGCGGACGCCGAAATCTTAAAGGAGCGCGGCGCGAAGCTGCGCCTGGGCGAGGATTATCTCGGCGAGCTGACGGAGGACGTCATCTTCCGCACGCCGGGCCTGCACCCTTTCACGCCCCAGCTCGTAGAGGCCGTCAAGGGCGGCAGCGTCCTAACCTCCGAGATGGAGGCGTTTTTCGCGGTCTGCCCCTGCCACACCATCGCCATCACCGGGTCGGACGGCAAGACAACCACCTCCACGCTGATCGCGACGCTGCTCAAGGAATCCGGCCACACGGTCTTTCTCGGCGGTAACATCGGTGCGCCGCTGCTGGACAAGGTGCCGAAGATGCGACCGGAGAATTTCGCGGTGCTGGAGCTCAGCTCCTTTCAGCTCCACAGCATGAAGTGCAAGCCGGAGACCGCCGTCATCACAAACATCTCCCCGAACCACCTCGACGTCCACCCGACGATCGAGGACTACATCGGCGCCAAGAAAAGCATCTACAAGCTGCAGGACAGCTCTTGCCGCCTCGTTTTGAACGCGGACGACGAGCACACGCCCGAATTCGCCGCCGAGGCCAAAAGCGACATCCGCTATTTTGCCTACGGGCACTCCATCCCCTCGGGCTGCTTCTGCGTGGACGAACTCATCTATTCTGCCCACAACTACGAGGTCCGCGAGATCGACACGACCTCCGGCATCCTCATCCCCGGCAAGCACAACGTCGAAAACTTCATGGCGGCCTATGCCGCGACGGACGGCTACATCACCGACACTGCCTTCCGCCACGTCGCTAAGACCTTCCCGGGTGTGGCGCACCGCATCGAGCTCATCCGTGAGTGGAACGGCGTCAAGTTCTACAACGACTCCATCGCCTCGTCCCCGACGCGGACCATCGCGGGCCTGCGCTGCTTTACAAAGGTGAAGCCCATCCTCATCGCGGGCGGCCACGACAAGCACGTCCCCTTCGACGAGCTCGGCACAGAGATCGTCGAGCGCGTCAAGGCTCTCTACCTCACAGGCGAGACCGCCGAGCGCATCCGCGAGGCCGTCGTGAACACCCCGGGCTACAACCGTCTGACCCTGCCGATTTACATCATCGACGACTTCAAGGAGGCGGTCCTCACCGCCGCGCACGGCGCCCAGGACGGCGACGTCGTCATCCTCTCCCCCGCCTGCTCGTCGTTTGACAAATTTAAAAACTTCGTCGAGCGCGGCAACACCTTCCGCAGCATCGTGCTCGGACTCGAATAAACGCTGACGCATCGTTTCGGCCGAGCCATCGGCCGAAACGCGTTTTATCCCGCTGCTAAACGACTGTCTGAAAGGAATGTAACAACTTGGAACTGAAAGATACGATCATGGAGCTCTGCGCGCTGTCCTCACCCTCGGGCTTTGAGGGCAAGGCGTTCGAGCGCGTGCAGGCGCTGCTCGCGCCCTATGCCGACGAGATCAAAACCGACGCGATGGGAAACCTCATCGCAACCAAGCGCTGCGGCAGGCCGGACGCGAAAATGCTCATGCTCGACGCGCACATGGACGAGATCGGCCTCATCGTCACCGGGCACGAGGAGGGCTTCCTGCGCTTTTCGGCCATCGGCGGCGTGGACCAGCGGATGCTGCCGGCACGCGAGGTGAAGGTCCTCACAGACCCGCCGATTTTCGGCGTTATCGACACGCTGCCCGTCCACACGCTCACCGAGGACGAGATGGAAAAATCAATCGACGCGGACAAGCTCTTCATTGACGTCGGCCTCACGCAGGAGGAAGCCGAGGCGAGAGTCCCGCTCGGCACTCCCGTCGTCTACGCGGGCGGCGTGACGGAGCTGACCGAAAATGTCCTGTGCGGCAAGTCTCTCGACGACCGCTCCTGCGTCGCCATTGCGCTCAAAACGATGGAGGCGCTGAGCGAAGCGCCGCTGAATGTTGACCTCGCCTGCCTCATCTCGACGCAGGAGGAGCTCGGCACGCGCGGCGCGACCGTCGGGGCGTACAACGTCGCGCCGGACTACGCGATCGCGCTCGACGTTACCTTCGCCTCGACCCCGGACACAAAAAAGGGCGAGACGATGGAACTGCGCAAAGGCGCAGCGATCGGCGTAGGCCCGAACATGCACCGCGCGCTCACGCAGCGGCTCATTGACCTTGCAAAAACGCAGGACATCCCCTATCAGCTTGAAATCATGTCCGGCAACACCGGCACGGACGGCTGGCCCATCCAGATCTCGCGCGAGGGCGTCGCGACGCTCGTCGTGTCGCTGCCCATCCGCTGCATGCACACCCCGGTCGAGACGATGGACCTCGCGGACGCGGAAAACATCGTGAAGCTCTTAACGGCGTTCATCCCGACGCTCCCGGCGGACGAAGGAGGCAAAACCAATGCTTGACACTTTAAAAACCCTCTGCCAGCTCGACGGCGTCTCCGGCTGGGAGGACGAGGTCCGAGACTACATTCTGGAGCGCGTCATGCCCTATGCCTCGAGCGTCGAGACGGACAGCATGGGAAACCTCATCGTCTCGAAAAAGGGCAAAAAGACGCCCGCCAGAAAAATTCTCCTTGCCGCCCACATGGACGAGGTCGGCATCATCGTCACGCGCATCGCGGACGACGGCTTCGTGCACTTCGACTTCATCGGCGGAGTCGACCGCCGCGTCGTCATCGGCAAGCGCGTCTATATCGGCCGGGGCCGCGTGCCCGGCATCATCGGCTCGAAGCCCATCCACCTGCTCGAAAAGGGCGAGGAAAAGACTGTGCCGAAGCTCGACGACATGTATCTCGACATCGGCGCCGCGACGAAGGAGGAGGCCGAAAATCTCGTTTCCCTTGGCGACGAGGGCGTCTTTGACGACAGCGTTTTGGAGTTTGGCGACGGCTTTTTGAAGGCCAAGGCCATCGACGACCGCGTCGGCTGTGCCGCCATGCTCCGCCTGCTCGAACAGGAGCTGCCCTGCGACTGCACCTTTGCTTTCACGGTACAGGAGGAGGTCGGCACGCGCGGCGCGACCATCGCCGCCGCCCGCGTGAAGCCGGACGTCGCCATCGTCCTCGAGGGCACCACGGCGGCGGATCTGCCGGGCGTCGACGAGGGCAAGCGCATCTGCAAACTCGGCGGCGGCCTCGTCCTGCCCTTCATGGACCGCGG
>JAKOSQ010000289.1 GCA_029777215.1 Bacillota bacterium | reverse complement strand
GCATCTCCACAATCGACAGCGTCACCTCCGGCCACATTTCCATTGACGGCCGCGACATCACCAAGCTCAAGTCGAAGGAGCTCTCGCGCTTCCGCCGCGAGGAGCTGGGCTTCATTTTTCAGGACTTCAACCTCCTCGACACGTTGACCGCCTTTGAAAACATCGCCCTCGCGCTGACCATCGGCGGCACGCCGGCGGGCGACGTCGAGCCCCGCGTGCATCAGGTGGCAAAGCAGCTGATGATCGAGGACATTCTGGAGAAATATCCATATCAGCTCTCCGGCGGACAGAAGCAGCGCGTGGCCTCGGCCCGCGCCATCGTCACAAAGCCGGCGCTGGTGCTGGCCGACGAGCCGACCGGCGCGCTCGATTCCAAGTCCGCGCGCATGCTGCTCGAGAGCTTTGAAACGCTCAACCGCGAGCTGCAGGCCACGATCCTCATGGTGACGCACGACGCCTTCACGGCGAGCTACTGCAGCCGCATCCTCTTCATCAAGGACGGCCGCATATTCAACGAGATCGACCGGGGCGAGAGCACCCGCAAGGAGCTCTTTACGAAGATCATTGACGTCGTTTCTCTCCTGGGAGGTGACAGCGGAAATGTTCTCTGAGCTCGCCTACAAAAACGTCCGCCGGAGCATGAAGGACTACCTCATCTATTTTCTGACGCTGAGCTTCGGCGTGTGCCTTTTCTACATGTTCAACTCCATCGACGCGCAGGCCGCGATGATGAAGCTGACCGCCGCGCAGGCGAATTACATGCAGACCCTCGCGAAGTCTATCGACTATATCTCCGTTTTTATCTCGGTCATTCTGGGCTTCCTCGTCGTCTACGCCAACGGCTTTCTCATCAAGCGCCGCAAAAAGGAGCTGGGCCTCTACCTCACGCTCGGCATGGACAAGTCCCGCCTCGCGCGGCTGCTGATGCTCGAAACGCTCTTTATCGGCCTGTTCGCGCTGGCGGTCGGCCTCGTCGCCGGCATCTTTGCGGCGCAGGGCTTCTCCGTCGTCACGGCGCACATGTTCAAGGCCAACCTTGAGAGCTTCCACTTCGTCTTCTCCCGTGCGGCGCTCGAAAAGACGCTGCTCTACTTCGGCGTCATCTTTCTTGTCGTCATGGTCTTCAACGGCATCTCCGTTTCGCGCCTCAAGCTCATCGATCTTTTGACCGCGAGCCGGAAAAACGAGGAGTTCAAGGTCAAGAAGCTCTGGATCTCGGTCGTCTGCTTCGCCGTTTCGGTCGGCTGCCTCGTCTATGCCTACATCCTCATCGACCGCAACGGCTTCATGGGCCCGGAGTGGGAATTCAAGACCTCCCTTATCCTCGGCAGCGTCGGGACCTTCCTGTTTTTCTTCTCGCTCTCGGGTTTCCTGCTGAAAATCGTGCAGGGCAACAAAAAGACCTATTACAGGGGCCTCAACATGTTCACGCTCCGCCAGTTCAACAGCAAGATCAACACGACCTTCGTGTCCGTGTCGATCATCTGCCTGATGCTCCTCATCACGATCGGCACGCTCTCGACCGGCATGAGCATGGCGAGCGCGCTCGCGGGCAACGTCGACAAGATGACGCCCTACGACATGAGCATCGAGCGCTACACGCACGAGGGCCGCGAGCCGATCGACCTCAGGGCCGCGCTCAAGACGGACGGCCTCGACCTCGACGCCGCCGGCGCGAAGAGTGCCGTGCTCTGCCAGCGGCTCGCAAAGGATGCGGTCTGTGGCGACCTCGGTATTTCCGACGAAACGATCCGCACCATCGCCGGAAACGTCGACGCAGCCCAATATAATAACGCGCCGCTGAACATCATTTCCGAGAGCGACTACAACGCCTGCGCCGCGCTGCAGGGCAAAAAGACGCTCTCTCTCGGCGAGGACGGCTTTGCCGTCATCAACAGCATGGAACAGCTCGACGGCGACTTCACCGCCTTTCTCAATTCCGGCAAGACGCTGACCGTCGGCGGCCTGACGCTGCACGCCGCTGAAAAGGAGACGATCGAGCTGAGCCTCGCAACCAGCGGCGGGGGCGGCGGGTCCGGGGTCGTCATCGTGCCGGACAAGGCCGCCGAGAGCGGCACGGTCAAGACCGAGACACTGAATGTCAACTTCAAAAATCCCGCCGACGCGCAGAGCTTTGACGCCCGCGCAAAGGAATATTACGGCGAGATGGGCGACAAACACGACCGCCCCTACGACGGTCTCGTGACAAAGCAGGACATCACGGAGCGCGCCGCCGGGATATCGACGGTCGTATCCTACCTCATCTTGTACATCGCCCTCGTCTTTCTCATCACGAGCGCCGCGATCCTCGCGATTCAGCAGCTCTCTGAGTCGGCGGACAACGCCGCGCGCTACGGCCTGCTGCACGAGCTCGGCGCGGACGAGAAAATGCTCAACAGGGCCCTGTTCACGCAGATCGGCCTGTATTTCCTGCTGCCGCTCTCGCTCGCGGTCGTCCACTCCTTTGTGGGCATCCGGGTCGTCAACCGCCTCGTCGAGCTCAACGGGCACACGGACATTGCGGGCAGCACGCTCACGGCGTCGATCATTTTCGTTCTGGTCTACGGCGGCTATTTCCTCGCGACCTATTTTGCCAGCAAGAGCATGCTGCGCACGCGCGCTGAAAACTGAAAATCGCGCAAAAAAAGGCGGGGACTGTGTCTGGCAGTCCCCGCCTTCGCGTTATTGCTTACATATACTTTTCGTCGATGCAGGGCTTTTTGCACATCGCGCAGCGCATCATGCAGGGCTCGGCGGAATAGGCCCCGCCGGGGAGCGTCGCTTTGATGAGCGCTTTGTGGTCGCCCTTTGCGAGCTTTGCGACCTCCGCCGCGTCGAGTCGGAGCGCCTGCGTCATGCGTGCGCCGGAGCCTGAACGCTCCGGCGCAGTTTTTTGGTTCCGACGGTCTATTCCTCCGGGACGAGCAGCTCCTTGATGGCAAACTCGCGCCCCGTGACGAGGTCCTTGTCGAAGCTCGCGCACTTCGGGCACCAGCCCTCGTTTTCAACGACGTTGAACTCGGTGCCGCATTTTTTGCAGCGTGCGATGCCGGGAATCGTCTCGACGATAAGTTCCGTATCCTTGTACAGCGGCTTGCCCTCCGTCAGCATGGGCCAGTATTCCTGCAGAAAGATCGGCACGACAGCCGAGAGCTCGCCGACCTGCAGGACGACCGCCTTGAGGGTGGTGAGATCGTTTTCCTTCGCCGTCTCGTCGACGATACGGATGACTTCCATCATAACACTCAATTCGTGCATAGCTTCCTCCGGAGATGCCGGGGACCGCGCGGTCCCCGGCCTTTTCTCAGTTTATTTTTTTGCTTCGGCCTCCGCCGCCTCGCGGGCCGCGATGGCGTCCATGCGCTCGCCGTAGCGCGCCATGGCCAGCATCGGAAGGTCCTCCGTGAGACACTGGTCGGTGTCGTATTTTTTCACGAGATGGATCGCGTCGAACTTGCAGCGCGTCGTGCAAAGGCCACAGCCGATGCATTCGTCCTGATCGAGGACGACCTTGCCACAGCCAAGGCAGCGGGCGGCCTCCTTTTTGACCTGTTCGGCAGTGAGCGTGGCGCGGGTGTCCTTGTAGGTCTTCTCGTTTTCGGCTTTGTGCGCGGGCTTCTGGCGCGGGGTGTTGTCCCAGCCCTGTTCGACCGCATCCTTGTCAATGTTCGTCTTGTCGAGCTCCGGGAAGTTCCGGCGGTCGCG
>JAKOSQ010000288.1 GCA_029777215.1 Bacillota bacterium | reverse complement strand
TTCTGCATGAAGTAGTTGGAGAGAGCCGTGCTGTTCGGCGTGAGGTAGCTGAGCCTTTGCGCGGAATTCTGCGCGCCGTCCGTCAGGCGGGCGATATTGCTCTGGACGAGGGCGCGACCGCCGGTGGCCATGTCGGAGAAGTGGCCGGCGATCACCTTTTGCTCGCTCTGCAGATAAGTCTGGTAGGCGGCGTAGTAGGTGAAGACGAAGGCCAGCAGCAGCGCGATCGAGAAAAGGACCGTCAGCACAAGGGAGCGTTTCTCTTTTTTTCTACTGGTTTTCACGGCGGACGGTCACCTCCTTTTTACGCGGACTGCGCGGAGCGGCGGTCTATCTGACGCGCCCGCTGCATATCTATGGACTGATTACATATAATTCACAATTATACACATATAGTAGCATTTGAATTGTCGTATTGCAAGAGTAATCTCCGACGATTTGGCAGAAATGTCGCGTTTTCCGGAGCGGCAGGGGGGCAGAACGGGGACCCGACGGCTGAGCAGACGCGGCATTTTTTTCAGCTTTCGCTTGACGGCGACGGCGAGAAACGGTATTGTATAAAATTATGAGAATATATCTTTATGGACATGACTGCCGCTACGCGGCAGAACAAATGCTGCTCACGCTCTTTCCTGCCGAGCGCCCGGAGTATCCCGAGGGCGCACCGGAGGGGGACCGGGCGGAGCTTTCCTTTTTTGAGGGGGAAAAGCGCGACACAGCCGTCTGCCGCCTCGTCCTCGGGGGCGAGTGCTTTTCGGGCCGCGCGTCTGTCTCCCGCGCGGAGATGACGGATGATCTCACCCGCGCGCGCCTCACGCAGCGGGCCGTCTCGCTCTCTTTTTACCGCGCGGCGCTCGCCTCCGGCATCGAAAAGCCCGTCTGGGGCTCGCTGACCGGCATTCGTCCCGGCAAGCTCATGTCGCGGTTGCTGGAGCAGGGCCTTTCGGACCGCGCGGCGGTGACGGAATTCGTCCGCCTCTACGACGCCGACCGCGCGCGCGCGGAGCTCTGCCTCCACACAGCGCACGCGGGGCTCGCGGTCGAGAAAAGTCTCACGCCGCGCGACGTCTGTCTCTATGTCGGCATTCCCTTTTGCCCGACGCGCTGCGCCTACTGCAGCTTTGTGAGCATCAGCGTCCAAAAGAGCATGAAGCGCATCCCGGACTACCTCGCCGCCCTCGACCGCGAGATCGAAGCGACGGCGGCGGCCGTCAAGAAGCTGGGCCTGCGCCCCGTCGCGCTCTACATGGGCGGCGGCACGCCGACGACCCTCTCCGCGCCGCAGCTCGACGCGCTGTGCACCAAACTCGAAGAAGCTTTTGATCTGACCGCCCTCCGCGAGTACACCGTCGAGGCGGGCCGGCCGGACACGATCACGCCGGATAAGCTCGAAGCCCTCAAAAAGCACGGCGTCACGCGCGTTTCGGTCAATCCCCAGACGATGGACGACGCCGTTTTGGAGGCCATTGGCAGAAAGCACACGGCGGCGGACGTCCTCACGGCGCTCTCTGAGGTGCGCCGGACGGGCGGCTTTGCCGTCAACATGGACCTCATCGCGGGGTTGCCGGCGGACACGCCGGAGCGCTTTGACCATACGCTCGAAACGGTTCTCGCGCTCGCGCCGGAGAACATTACTGTCCACACGCTCGCGCTCAAAAAAGGCTCCGGTATCATGCGCGGCGAAACCCCTGTGCCGGACGCCCGCGCCGTCGGCGGAATGATTGGAGCCGCGAACGCGGCGCTCTTCGCCGCCGGTTACCGGCCATATTATCTCTACCGGCAGAAATACATGTCCGGCGGCTTTGAAAACGTCGGCTGGCAGAAGGGCGGCACGGAGAGCCTCTACAACATATGCATCATGGAGGAGCTTTGCAGCATCCTCGCCCTTGGCGGCGGCGGCTCGACGAAGCTCAGCACCGGCGGCGGGCGCATCGAGCGCGTGTTTGACCCCAAGTACCCGGACGAGTACATTGCGGGCATCGACAGGATTGCCGCGGACAAGGACAAAATCGTACAATTGCTGGCGCCGTCCCTCGGCGCCGGCCTGCAGGAGGATGAATAAATGCCTTATGATTTAAACGAGATCAACGAAAGAGCCAGACGCGACCCCGCTGCCTTCATCCGCGAGTGCGACGCCGACTATGACGCCAAAATCCGCCACGCGGCGGACATGATCCTCGAAAACAGGGCCAACAGCCCGGTCGTCCGTATCTCCGGCCCGTCTGGCAGCGGCAAGACCACGACCTCCAAGAAGATCGAGGAGGAGCTCAACAACCGCGGCATCACGACCCACGCCCTCGCGATGGACAGCTATTTCCGCACAGTGGACGAAAATTCGCCCAGGACGCCGGACGGCAAGCTCGACCTCGAGTCCCCGCGGTGCCTCGATATGGACCTTTTGAACGAGCACTTCGACCGCCTCGAGCACGGACTGCCTATCGACGTCCCGAAATATGTCTTTTCGGAGCAAAGGCGCGCCGACGAGCCGAGCGAGCACCTGGTGCTCGGCAAAAACGACATTGTCGTGGCCGAGGGCATCCATGCGCTCAACGACATGCTCACGGACTCGCACCCGAACGCCCTCAAGCTCTATATCAGCGCGCGCTCGAACGTCGAGCGGGACGGCGAGATCGTTTTCAAGGCGACCTGGATGCGCCTCGTGCGCCGCGTCGTGCGCGACTATAAATTCCGCGGCGCCTCGCCGGAGTACACCTTCAGCCTCTGGGCCAACGTCCGCCGCGGCGAAAAAAACAACATCAGCCCCTTCAAGGACAAGGCCAACTGGAAGTTCGACTCCTCCTTCCCCTATGAGGTCAGCGTCATGAAGTCCGTCGCGGAGACCATGTTCTGCCATGTGCCGGACGGCACGCCCCGCTGCGAGGAGCTGCGCCACATCTGCCCGGCCTTCGACCTCTTCGAGGCGATCGACACGAGCTATCTGCTCAAGGACTCCCTGCTCACCGAGTTCGTTGGCGGCGGCAAATACAAATACGACTAAGTTTGAATAGAAGGTGCATTCCATGTCCACAAGTATCGAATACTATTTTCAGAAGCTCGACAAATTCCCCATCCCCGGCTTTTTTGACGGGCTGAGCGAGACTTATGAGATCCTGCAGCGCGCAAAGCAGTATCTCGCCGACACACTCGTCAAAAACGATGTGCACGAAAACCACGGCGAGGTCCGCGGCGACGCCCCAAATTTCCACGGTAACTACTACATCGGAGATGGCACGGTCATCTACAACGGCGTGACGATCATCGGCCCGGTCTGGATCGGCAAAGACTGCGAGCTCATGCCCGGCGCGATCATCCGCCCGAACACGATCATCGCCGACGGCTGCTCCGTCGGCCACGGGAGCGAGGTCAAGCACACCGTCATGATGCCAGGGGCGAAGGTCGCCTCGCTCGCCTTCGCGGGAGACAGCGTTCTCGGCGTTTCCGCGCGCATCGGCAGCGGCGTCATCACCGCCAACCGGAAGTTCAACCAGTCCGAGGTCACGCTCAAGGTTTCAAAGGACAAAAAGGTCTCCCTCGGCGACAGCTTCTTCGGCTGCGTCCTCGGCGACGCGTCCCGTCTCGGGGCCAACGCCGTCACCCAGCCCGGCACGCACATCGGCCCGCACACCTGGATCTTTCCGCTGACGAACGTCCGGGGCTTCATCCCCGCCTGCAAGCGCGTCTACCATGAGACGAAGCTCATCATGGAGGAAAACGAGATCGTGGAGCTCAAGCCATGATGGAGGCCATACAGAGCTTTGACACGAGCGCACTGCTCTACATTCAGGACTTTCTGCGCACGCCGTTCTGGAACACGTTTTTTGTCATCTTCTCCCGCCTCGGGGACGGCGGCATTCTCTGGATCGCGCTGGGTCTCGCCCTGTTGTTCCCGCCGAAGACCCGGCGGCAGGGCTTCGACATTCTGCTGTGCCTCACCTTTGCTTTTCTGGTGGTCAACTGCATCCTCAAGCCGTGGGTCGCCCGCGTGCGCCCCTATAACGCCATTGAGGGGCTGACGATCCTCGTTGCGCCGCTGTCGGATTTCTCCTTCCCCTCCGGCCACACGAACGCGAGCTTTGCCGCC
>JAKOSQ010000287.1 GCA_029777215.1 Bacillota bacterium | reverse complement strand
CGCAGGATGACGTGTTTGACGTCGATGCCGATGTAGCGCGCGGTGCGCTCGGACTCACCGACGACTGCAATCTCGTAGCCGTGCTTGGAGTAGCGCAGGTAGATGTAAACGAAGATCGTCACCGCGAGAACGAGCAGGACGTTGAGCATGTATTCCTGTCCGAAGATGGCTGGGAACCAGCCCGCGTTGGTCTTGGGGTTGATGACGCCGACGGTGTTCGAGCCGGCGGGGTTCTCCCATTTGGCAACGCAGAAGGAGGTGATCTGAATGGCGACGTAGTTCATCATGAGGGTGAAAAGTGTCTCGTTCGTGTCGTAGCGCGCCTTGAAGATTGCCGGGATGAGGCCCCAGACCGCGCCGGCGGCGAGGCTCACGACGAAGGCGATCACGAGCAGCAGCCAAGTCGGCATGCTGGCGCCGCCGTAGATCATCACCGCGGCGGTGACGATGCCGCCGACGAGGATCTGGCCCTCAGCGCCGATGTTCCAAAAGCGCATCTTGAACGCGGGCGCGAGGCCGGCAGCGATGCACAGCAGCATCATCGTGTCGCGCATCGTGATCCAGCCGCGGCGCGGGGTGCCAAAGGCGCCCTTCCACATGGCCCCGTAGACGTTCAGCGGGTTGAGTCGGACCATGGCAAAAATGACAATCGCACAGACGACAAAGGCGATGAGCAGTCCCAGCAGACGGATGGCCCACGCCTTCCAGAGCGGCATGGACTCGCGCCGCGCAATGCGGACGAGGGGTTCTCTCGCTTCTTTTTTCATTTTTCAGCCTCCCCTCCGAGCTTGGTCATCATCATGCCGACGGCGCGCTTTTCTGCGCCGCGTCCGTCGACGATGCCGCTGACCCTGCCGCCGCACAGCACGAGGATGCGGTCGCACAGCTCGAGCAGCACATCAAGGTCCTCGCCGACATACAGCACAGCGACGTCCTTTTCCTTCTGGCGGTTGATGAGATCGTAGATCGTGTAAGAAGAGTTGATGTCGAGTCCGCGCACAGCGTAGGCCGTCATGAGGACGGTCGGGGCGGCGGCGATCTCGCGGCCGACGAGGACCTTCTGGACGTTGCCGCCGGAGAGCTTGCGGACCGGCGTCGAGACGCCCGGGGTGTTGACCTCGAGCTCGTCCACCACGCGCTCGGCGAGCTCATGCGGGGCCTTGCGGTCGGCGAAGATCGACTTGCCGCGGCGGAAGGAGCGGAGCATCATGTTGTCGGTGAGGTCCATGCTGCCGACAAGGCCCATGCCGAGGCGGTCCTCCGGCACAAAGGAGAGCGCAACGCCCATCGCGGAAATGGCGCGCGGGTCCTTGCCGATGAGCTCTTCCTTTTCGCCGGTCTGGGGGTCAATGTAGGTGATGGAGCCGGCCTCGACGGGCTGCAGACCCGCGATGGCCTCCAAAAGCTCCTTCTGGCCGCAGCCGGAGATGCCCGCGATGCCCAAAATTTCACCGGAATTGGCGGTGAAGGAGACGTCCTCGAGCTTCGTGACGCCGTCGATGTCCCGGACGGTCAGCCCTTCGACGACAATGCGGGGCTTCGGGTCCTTCGGCTCGGGGCGCTCAATGTTGAGGGCGACCGGACGGCCGACCATCATGTTTGTCATTTCGGCGGCGCACGTGTCCTTCGTCGGCATGTCGCCGACGAACTGGCCGCGCCGCAGGACCGCCACGCGGTCCGAGAGATCCTCCACCTCGTGGAGCTTGTGGGTGATGATGACGACGGCCTTGCCGTCCTTGCGCATGTTGCGCAGCACCGCGAAGAGCTTGTCCGTCTCCTGCGGGGTCAAAACGGCGGTTGGCTCGTCGAGGATGAGGATGTCCGCGCCGCGGTAAAGCGCCTTGACGATCTCGACCGTCTGCTTCTGGGAGACGGACATGTCGTAGACCTTCTGCTCGGGATCGACCTCAAAGCCGTAGAGCGCGGAAATCTGGCGGATCTTTTCGCTGACCGCGCGCATGTCGAGCTTGCCCTTGCCGGGCATGCCGAGGATGATGTTCTCGGCGGCGGTGAGCACATCCACGAGCTTGAAGTGCTGGTGGAT
>JAKOSQ010000286.1 GCA_029777215.1 Bacillota bacterium | reverse complement strand
GTCTCGGCGGAGACAGTGCTCGTCTCGCGGTGGTTGAGCTTATAGATGTCGCTCGTTTCGAGCGTGGTGGACAGGAGGTTTTCGTATTTGGTGCAGAGATCGAAAGCCCCGGCGAGCAGCGTCTCGTTTTCCGTCTCGGCCCCCCCGTAGAGCGTGATCGTGCAGGAGGTATCGAGGACGAAGAGCGTCTTGCTCGTCTGCGTCTGCGCGCCGCTCCCGCAGGCACAGAGCTGCAGCAGCAGCGCGGTCAGAAGGCCGAGCGCGGCAAAGCGTTTTTTCCAAAGCTTCATGGCGGCTCCTTTCCTTCCAATGCGACAATCATACAAGACGAAGCTTGAAAATGCAATAAAAAATGGAGAAAAGGGCGGAATTCTTCTCTTCAAAAAATAGACAGCCGATTTTTGTTTACAAGCGGTTTTAGACCCATTATAATGTGTCATGAAGCACCGCGGCAGCGAAGTATTCTGCCGCGCAGGCAAGGAGGAATGCCGTCATGAAAAAACTCAGCGGCGTACGCGTGCCGCACCGCAAAAACACGGCGGAGCGTGTGCCCGAAAGGATGCCGGTCCCGCCGGCGATCACGCTGCCGATGAACATGCACATTGGCGCGCCGGCAAAGCCCGTTGTCGCCGCCGGCGACGAGGTCCGCGTCGGACAGCTGGTCGCGGAGGCGGGCGGGTTCGTCTCGTCCCCGGTCTATTCCGGCGTCTCCGGCAAAGTCAAAAAGCTCGACGAGGTGCTCACGAGCGCAGGCCAAAAGGTCCCCGCGATCCTCATTGAAACGGATGGGCTGCAAACGCCCGCCGATTTCACGCCCCCCACGGTCACGGACACGAAGTCCTTCATTGAGGCCGTGCGCCAGAGCGGCGTCGTCGGTCTCGGCGGCGCGGGCTTCCCGACCGCGGTGAAGCTCTCCGTCAAGGACCTCTCGCAGATCGAAGCCGTCGTCATCAACGGCGCGGAGTGCGAGCCGTACATCACGTCCGACACCCGCACGATGCTCGATCAGCCCGAGCTCGTCTTGAAGGGCATCGAGCTGCTGCAAAAATACCTCTCCGCAAAGCGCGTCATCTTCGCCATCGAGGATAACAAGCCCGACTGCCTGCGGCTTTACCGCGAAAAGACGAAAGGGCTCTCCGGCGTCGAGGTCCAGTCGCTCCCGGCGGTGTACCCGCAGGGCGGCGAAAAGGTCCTCATCTACCACACGACCGGGCGCGTCGTCCCGGAGGGCGGCCTGCCCATCGACGCGGGCGCGGTCGTCATCAACTGCACGACCCTCGCCGCGATCGCGCGCTACGTAACGACCGGCGTCCCGCTCTATGAAAAGGTCGTCACGGTCGACGGCTCGGCGGTCAAAGAGCCGAAGAACGTCATCGTCCCCATCGGCACGCCGATGCAGGCGGTGTTCGACTTCTGCGGCGGCTTCAAGGCCCCGGCGAAAAAGGTCCTCTACGGCGGCCCGATGATGGGCATCGCCGTTCCAGACACCGATCAGCCCGTTTTGAAAACGACGAACGCCCTGCTCGCCTTCGACGAAAAGGACGCGATTTTGCCCGAGACGACGGCCTGCATCCGCTGCGGGACCTGCATCCGCACCTGCCCGATGAAACTCATGCCGGTCGAGATCGAGCACGCCTGGAACATGAACGACGGCGAGCACCTCAAAAAACTCAAGGTCAATCTCTGCATGGAGTGCGGCTGCTGCGCCTACGTCTGCCCGGCACGCCGTCCGCTCGTGCAGGTCAACAAGCTCGCCAAGGCGACCCTTGCCGGCTACAACGCCGACCAGAATGCCGAGGCGGAAAAAGCCGCGGCCCACGCTGCCGCAAAAGTGGAAAAGGGGGCGGAGAAAAAATGAACGAACTGACAGTCAGCGTCTCTCCTCACATCCGCTCCGCGCGCACCACGCGCAGCATCATGCTCGACGTCATCCTCGCGCTGATGCCCGCGCTCGTGGCCTCCGTTTTCATCTTCGGCGCGCGCACCCTGCTGCTGACGGCGGTGTCCGCTGCGGCCTGCGTGCTCTGCGAATACCTCTGGGAAAAGGGCCACAAGATGCCGATCACGATCGGGGATCTCTCCGCCGTCGTCACGGGCATTTTGCTCGCCTATAACGTCCCGGTCAGCATGCCGGTCTGGCAGCTCATCGTCGGCGACGCCGCGGCCATCCTCGTTGCGAAGATGCTCTTCGGCGGCATCGGCTGCAACTTCATGAACCCCGCGCTCGTGGGCCGCATCGTGCTGATGTTCTCGTTTACGAGTGAGATGACCGCCTACGTCTTCCCAAAGACCTCCATCGACGCGCTCTCGTCCGCGACGCCGCTCACCGTGCTCGACAAGCTCGACATGAGCGCGCTGCCGCAGCTGCTTTACGGCGTACACGGCGGCGTGATCGGCGAGACCTGCATGATTGCGCTGCTCCTCGGCGGCGTTTACCTCGTCGCGCGCAAGGTCATCAGCCCCGCGATCCCGCTGAGCTATCTCGGCGCGACGCTGCTGTTCACCTGGCTCTTCGGCGGGGCGCAGCCCATCCTTGCGATCTTCTCCGGCGGCGTGATGCTCGGCGCGATCTTCATGGCGACCGACTATGTCACCTCCCCGTTCACAACGAAGGGCAAGCTGATCTTCGGCCTCGGCTGCGGCTTCATCACGGCCGTCATTCGCGTCTTCGGCAACTACAACGAGGGCGTCACCTTCGCGATTTTGCTCATGAACCTCGTCGTACCGTACATCAACGATCTCACGATGACAAAGCCTTTGGGAGGTGTGACTGAAAAATGACGGAAGAAAAAAACAGCAAGTTTAACGAGCTTGTAAAGCCGTTTCTGGTGCTCGTCGGCATCTGCCTCGTCGTGTCGGTCCTCCTCGGCTACACGAACCGCGTCACGGCCCCGGTCATCGAGGCAAACGAACTCGCGCAGGCGGAGGCCACGCGCAAAGCCGTTTTGGAGGGCGCGACCGGCTTCACCGAGGTGAAGCTCGACGAGGCGAAGCTCAAGGAGCTCGGCATCGCGAGCGCCTACAAGGAAAACAGCGGCCTCGGCTACGTCATCACGTCGAGCAACAAGGGCTACGGCGGCTTCGTCACCGTGACCGTCGGCATCGGTCCGGACGGCAAGGTCCTCAAGGTCTCGGCGGACGTCTCGACCGAGACGAGCGGCATCGGCTCCAAGGCCGGCGACGCTGACTACACCTCAAAATACGTCGGCCTCACCGGTTCGGCGGACAGTGTCGACACCATCTCCGGCGCGACCTACTCCAGCACCGCCGTCAAAAAAGGCGTTTCTGCCGCGCTCGCCGCGTTTGACACCGTAAAGGGGGCATAAGGCATGAAAAAGAAAATGGCGATTTTGAAAAACGGGCTTTTCACGGAAAACCCGGTGCTGATCCTCGTTCTGGGCTGCTGCTCCGTCCTCGCCATCTCGGTGACGGTCAAGGGCGCGCTCGGCATGGGTCTCGCGCTGACCTTCGTCCTCGTGTGCTCGAACGTCGTCATCTCGGCGCTGCGAAAGCTCATCCCGGACCAGATTCGCATTCCGTGTTACATCGTCGTCATCGCGACCTTCGTCACGATCGTCCAGATGGTGCTCGAGGCCTATATCCCGGAGCTCTACAAGGCGCTCGGCATCTTCCTCGCGCTGATCGTTGTCAACTGCATCATCCTCGGCAGAGCCGAGATGTTCGCGAACAAGAACACCGTCGGCGACAGCTTCTTTGACGGCCTCGGCATGGGCCTCGGCTATACGATGGTCATCGTCGGCATCTCGGTGTTCCGCGAGCTCGTCGGCAACGGCACCCTGCTCGGCTACCGTATCATCCCCGAGGGCTACCAGATCCGCATCATCACGCAGACGCCCGGCGGCTTTTTCTGCTTCGCCTGCGCGATGGCGATCCTCATCGCCGCCCTCGACAAGAAGGGCAAGAAGTTCAACCCCCAGATCGGCTGCGACGGCTGCTGCGGCAACTGCAACCTCGGCTGCACGTCCCGCACGCCGGTCACGGACAAAACCAGTAAGGAGGCGGAAAAATGAGCGAAGGTGCCAAGCTGCTGCTGATCGTCTTTACGATGGTCTTCACTGAAAACTATGTCCTCGTGCAGTTCGTTGCGATCTGCCCCTTCCTCGGCGTGTCGCAGAAGTTCGACTCCTGCGTCGGCATGTCGGGCGCGGTCATCTTCGTCATGACCCTCGCGTCCGCCGCGACCTACCTCATCTACACCTACGTCATGGTCCCGCTCGGCCTTGCGTACCTCTCGACGATCATCTTCATCCTCGTCATCGCGGCGCTGGTCCAGTTCGTCGAAATCGTGCTCAAAAAATACATGCCCCCGCTCTACAAGGCGCTCGGCATCTATCTGCCGCTCATCACGACAAACTGCGCAGTCCTCGCCGTGACGCTGCTGAACATTTCGGACGAATACAATCTGCTCGAGAGCTGCGTGGACGGCTTCGCCGCCGGCGTCGGCTTCGGTCTTGCGCTGATCCTCTTTTGCGGCGTGCGCCGCTCCCTCGAGCGCGCCAATCCACCGAAGGCTTTCCAGGGCCTGCCGATCACGCTCATCGCGGCGGCGCTCACCAGCATGACCTTCATGGGCTTCACCGGCATCGCCGACAAGCTCTTTGCTTGATGGGAGTGTGAAACATGAGTGAAGTTATGACCGCGGTTCTGGTTCTCTGCATCATCGGCTTCGTGTGCGCGCTGCTTTTGGTCATCGCCTCGAAGTATATGAAGGTCCCCGTCAACGAAAATTTCCCGAAGGTCCGCGACTGTCTGCCGGGCGCAAACTGCGGCTCCTGCGGCTACGCCGGCTGCGACGGCTACGCCAAGGCCCTCGCCGAGGGCGACGAAGAAAAGACGAACCTCTGCGTCCCCGGCGGCGACGTCGCCGCGCGCAAGATCAGCGAGGTCCTCGGCACCGAGTTTGAGGACGTCGTTGAAAAGACTGCCTTTGTCCACTGCAACGGCGACTGCAACTCGACCCACGACAAGATGGACTATCAGGGCATCGAAAGCTGCAAGGCCGCGAAGCTCCTCTTCGGCGGCGTCGGCAGCTGCATCTGCGGCTGCATGGGCATGGGCGACTGCGCGAAGGTCTGCCCCGAGCAGGCCATCTGGGTCCAAAACGGCCTCGCCCACGTCGATCCGCGCGCGTGCATCGGCTGCGGCCTGTGCGCCAAGACCTGCCCGCAGAAGATCATTGAGCTCATCCCCGCCGTCAACAAGGTCCGCGTCCGCTGCTCGAATACCGAACCCGGCGCCAAGACCCGCAAGGCTTGCTCGACGGGCTGCATCGGCTGCAAAAAGTGTGAAAAAGAATGCCCCGTCGGCGCGATCACGGTCGAGGGGAACCTCTCCCGCATCGACAACACCAAGTGCACCGTCTGCGGCAAGTGCGTTGAGGTCTGCCCGACCGGCGCACTCATCATCGAGCACATCGTGGTGCCGACGGCAGAATAAAAAAGCCGAAGAGGGAGGCCGCTTGCGGCCTCCCTCTTCGGTCTGTCAAAAAAGCCCTTCGGGCTTTTTTGAAAATAGTTGCGGCCCCGGGGAAAAATATCCCCGGGGCCGTTTTTTTGCCGTGCGATTACTTCGCGGCGGCAGCTTTCTTAATCTGGATATTGTGCTTGCGCTCTTCGTCATACTTCGCAAAAGCTTCGTGTCTGTCGAAGAACTCGACGCTGTCCACATCATAGACCTTACGAAGGTGAATGGCATCAAACTTGCAGCGGACGGTGCAGACGCCGCAGCCGATGCACTTGTTCGTGTCGACGATGGTCGCGCCGCAGCCGAGGCAGCGGGCGGTCTCGGCCTTGAGCTGGGCCTCCGTGAAGGTCGCGCGCCCGTCCGCGAAGCTACCGGCCTTGCTCTCGTCGTGCAGCGGACGCTGACGCGGCGTGGCATCGAAGCCGAGAGCCATGATGGCACCCTTATCGAGGTTGCCTTTGTCGAGAGCCTTGAAGACACGGCGGTTACGGCCGATGGTGAGACTCTGTCCGGGCCATACGGAGCGGTGGATAGAGATGGCACCTTCCTTGCCTGCTGCGATCGCGTCGATCGCGAACTTCGGGCCGGAGAAGACATCGCCGCCGACGAAGATGTCGGGAACGCTGGTCTGATAGGTAAGGGCATCCGCCTTGGCGGTGTTGCCGCGGCCGAGCTCGACCTTCTCGCCCTCGAGCAGCGTGCCCCAGTCGATGGACTGGCCGACGGACATGAGAACGTAATCTGCGGGAACGGTGATGGTGTTGCTCTCGTCGTACTGCGGGTTGAACTTGTGATCCGCGTCAAAGACGGCGGTGCACTTTTTGAACTCGACGCCGGTGACCTTGCCGTCCTCGACGACGATGCGCTTCGGGCCCCAGCCGTTGTTGATGGAGATGCCTTCGCCGCGGGCTTCTTCAAGCTCCTCGGGCAGAGCGGGCATTTCGGCTTCGCTCTCAAGGCAGTACATGGAGGTGTTCTCGGCGTGAACGCGGGTCGCGGTGCGGGCGACGTCGATCGCGACGTTGCCGCCGCCGATGACGACGACGTTACCGGAGAGCTTGACCTTCTTGGAGAGGTTCACATTGCGCAGGAAGTCGACGCCGGACATGACGCCCTCAGCGTCCTCGCCCTCGATGCCGAGCTTGCGGCCGGCCTGTGCGCCGATTGCGATGTAGAAGGCTTCAAAGCCCTGCTTGCGCAGTTCGGCAATGGTGACGTCCTTGCCGACTTCGCAGTTGGTGCGGAACGTAACGCCCATCTGGATGAGAACGTCGATTTCGGAGCGGACAACGTTCTTTTCGAGGCGGAAGGACGGGATGCCGAGCATCATCATGCCGCCGACAACGCGCTCCTTTTCAAAGACCGTGACCTTGTAGCCGTCTGCTGCGAGATAGTAAGCGCAGGAGAGGCCGGCAGGGCCGGAGCCGATGACCGCGATGGACTTGCCGTAGTTGTGATATTTCTTCGGGATGAGCTGGAAGCCGGACTCGAGTTCCTTGTCGGCGATGAACTTCTTGATCTCGTCGATGGCGACCGGCTGATCGATGTCACCGCGGGTGCACTCGTTTTCGCAGTTGTGCGGGCAGATGCGGCCGCAGATTGCGGGGAACGGGTTTTCCTTCTTGATGAGGTCGAGGGCGCCGAGGTAGTCGCCTTCGGCAGCCTTCTTGATGTAGCCCTGAACGGCAATATGTGCGGGGCACGTCGTCTTGCAGGGAGCGGTGCCGGTTTCGACAACATTTTCGCGGTTATCGCGGTAGTCGGGATTCCACTTGTCCTTTGTCCACTCGGTGTCGCGGGGCAGGTCGGCGAGCTTGTGCTCGATCGGGGTCTTGGAGCAGACCTTCTGGCCGAGCTTCAGCGCGTTGTTCGGGCAGGTTTCAACGCACTGGCCGCAGGCGACGCAGTTTTCCGCCGTGACGTAAGCTTCGTAGTTGGAGCGAGAGGCATCCGGCGTGTTGAAG
>JAKOSQ010000285.1 GCA_029777215.1 Bacillota bacterium | reverse complement strand
TAGACATAATGCCCATTTTGTTGAAACCATTTTGCCAATTTCCCGGAGGTGCAAGCATGCTTCGCAAAACGACAAGCTTCATTCTGGCCCTGCTCTTCTGCCTGACGCTGCTGCCGGCGGGCGCGTTTGCCGCGCCGCCGGAGACCGTACTGCGGACGGGAAACAGCGACCTCAATATCCGAAACGGCGGCGTGCTGCTTCGCGATGGGAGCGATCTCTATTTCGTGCAGGACGGCATTTTCGTCCAGCGCGGCGAGGACGTCGCGGCGCTGAGCGCCGACCCGGCGAAGAACCTCAATCTCTGGAACGGATACATATACTATACGGTCGGCAATGAGCTGCGCCGCATTCCCGCGTCGGGCGGCGCGCGCGAGCTCGTGTTTGCCGCCGGCAGCAGCATTGACGAGCTTTACGCCGTCGACGGCGGCTTCCTCTTCACGATGTCCGGCAGCGTGTGGAAGCTGACGGAAGGGGAGAGCACCCCCGAACGTCTCCCGTCGCCCGAAAATGTCACCGGCCTTAGCCCGACGGCGTACGGCAGCCTGTTTTTAACGGGCGGGCCGCGCGACTGTACCCTCTGGGCGGGGGAGACGCAGCTGCTCAGCGGCCTTTCCGCCTGTTATACGGACAGCGGTTATCTTGCCGTTGAGATCGACAACCAGAACTATATGGTTCTGCTCTCGGACCTTTTCAGCGGCTTTGACCGCGGCACGGACCTGCGTCCCTTTGCCATTCACGGCACGGCGTCGCTCCTGACGGCGATCGGCCAGGACGACGACAACACCATCAGCGAATGGAACGACAACAACGAGCTGATGCTTGATTTCCCGGCGCTTTTGCGCGAGGCCGGACTCACAACGGACGACGCCGCCCTTCTCGACGAGACGACGGCTAGCTCCGCGGTGCCGGACGTCTCGCAGGGCCAGAGAAATATCGTCAAACGCGCGCACCAGCTCGCGGACTACACCTGGACGCCGCTGGCGAACATCACGCAGTGGGGCCAGCGCGGTCTGTTTTACGCCGGCAGCACCTATACCGGCATCCCCTATGGCCAGCCGGTCAACACGAACGGCTATGTCGGCTACGGCGTCTCGCTCGAAAACTATGACGCCGCCATGCGCGACAACCAGAGCAAGCTCTACACGACCTATTCCACCTATAACAAGATCGCCCCGTACTACTCCTCGGACTGCAGCGGCTACATCTCCTGGTGCTGGGGACTCAAGAACCGTCTGACGACCTATTCGCTCGGCAGCGTCGCGACAAAGGTCGGCGACCAGAGCGTTTACAGTCTCCAGATCGGCGACATCCTCAACGAGACCTCGAGCCATGTGGTGCTCATCTCCGATCTGACCTACGACGCCAACGGCAACATCGTCGGCCTCGAGGTCATGGAGGAGACGCCTGTCATCACGCGCACCACGCGCTACGGACAGGGCGAGTCCCGTTCGCTCGCGAGCTTCCAGTCCTATTATCTCGACTCTGGCTACGTCATCTACCGCAACCCCGAGCGGGACGGCGTCGTCTACGCGGCGAGCTCCGTTGTCCAGCTTTCGGGCGAGAGCGCGAGCAGCGACCCCGCGCCCAAGTGCACGGCGGCGAGCGTCACCGGCGGCAAAAAGCTCACGCTGACGGCTTCGAACGGCATGGCGATCTACTACACGACCGACGGCAGCCTCCCGTCCGCCAGCAGCACGAAATACACCGGTCCCGTCACAGTCAGAGATGGTGTGACCCTGCGCGCGGTTGCCCCCTCGGGGAACTACG